>NZ_MJYA01000007.1:0-151790 GCF_001763075.1 Campylobacter sp. BCW_4321
ATCAACGAAAACATCCTTGCTACTAAAAAAGGTTTAGAACAAGACAATCAAGCTGTTAAAGAATCAGTTCAAACCGTATCAGTTGTAGAAGGTGGTAATTTAACAGCAAGAATTACTGCTAATCCAAGAAACCCACAACTTATTGAACTTAAAAATGTTCTAAATAAACTTCTTGATGTTTTACAAGCTAGAGTAGGTTCTGATATGAATGTTATTCATAAAATATTTGAAGAATACAAAAGCTTAGATTTTAGAAATAAAATCTCTAATGCTTCAGGAAGTGTTGAATTAACTACTAATGCTTTAGGCGATGAAATAGTTAAAATGCTAAAACAAAGTTCAGACTTTGCTAATGCTTTAGCTAATGAAAGTGGAAAATTACAAACTGCTGTTCAAAGCTTAACCACTTCTTCAAATTCTCAAGCTCAATCTTTAGAAGAAACTGCAGCAGCTTTAGAAGAGATCACTTCTTCTATGCAAAATGTTTCAGTTAAAACTAGTGATGTTATCACTCAATCTGAAGAGATTAAAAATGTTACAGGTATCATAGGTGATATTGCAGATCAAATTAATCTTCTAGCTTTAAATGCAGCTATTGAAGCTGCACGTGCTGGAGAACATGGTAGAGGCTTTGCTGTTGTGGCTGATGAAGTTAGAAAACTAGCTGAGAGAACTCAAAAGTCTTTATCTGAAATAGAAGCTAATACTAATTTACTTGTTCAATCTATCAATGATATGGCAGAAAGTATTAAAGAACAAACTGCAGGTATTACTCAAATCAATGATAGCGTAGCACAAATTGATCAAACTACTAAAGATAATGTTGAAATTGCTAATGAATCAGCTATTATTTCTAGTACAGTAAGTGATATAGCTAATAATATCTTAGAAGATGTTAAGAAGAAGAGGTTTTAACCTTAGATAACTAGCTAAAAAGCTAGTTATCTCTATAAAATAATATATGTTTAATTCTTTAAGATTTAATGAAATGTGATATAGACAAATTCTAATTATTAATATTAAGTATTTTCTAAATCAAATACATTTTAGAGTGTGATAAAATTCAGGGTTATCAAAACTTGGAGGAAAAGGAACACTGGCTCTAAATTCTTTATAAGTATTACCCGGAAGTTTGTCTATAATTTCTATAGTGTAAGAAACACTTGTATTTTGCATTTTGGCATTGCGAATATTTTTATCATTGAAAATTTCTCCCCCTACTTTTTTTTGGTTTAATATGCTAAGTATCAAATAGCATTTTCTGATTTCAAATTTAGTAAGATTTTGAACCTTTCCGCTCACGATAACACTTTCATGTCTTAGATCTCTTGTATAGGTTAGTTTGCTAAGATCGGCTTGAGTGGTGAATTGATTGATTGTTAGAAAAATAGAATATATCAAAAGTGCGGTAAAAATAGTAGCTATGGTATAAGAAATTAAAGCCATTTCTTTCTGTTTGACTTTTAGAAAGATTAAAATACAAATCAAGGCAAAGCAAATAAGTAAAATGATAAAAGCTATAATATGGAAAATCGTAAAATGCATTAAAAACACTCCGAAACTAAGCGTATGGTATAATTATTTTCATAGTTAAAATTTTCAAAAGCAATTCTTTGAACTTGGGTTGCGTTTTTCTTTAGATCTTTAATTTCTCTACTTTTTTGTCTAAAAGGGATAAATTTCTTTTTATATTCTTCTATGATATTATCATTAGGTATTTTATCCGCAAAAATTTTAGCTGTAATTTTACATTCTTTAAAATTATTTTTTGAATTATTTGTAATGTTAAAATCAACAATTAAATCATTTGAGCTTTGTATTATTTTTTGATCCGTAATAGCGGTTTTTCGAGTTCTTACTTCATTGTCTATTAGTTTATACCCATAGATATAAACTAAAAAACAAATAATAATATCAAATGCAATAATAAAAAGTGCTGCTATAGGTCTATGGCGTAAAAATACACAAAGAAGTAAAACACAAGTGAAGAGAAAAAAAACTAATAAAATCAGCATATAATCCACTAAATATAAATGAGTAGTGTAAAAAAGCACGATTTCTCTTAGTTTTTCCACTTGCGTATCCTTTTAGTTCATGTTGGCAGAACTTTGCTTTTTAGTATCTTTGGTATCAACCCAAATGTTTGGTACTGCTCCACCTGGAGTTAAGAAAATTTTAGCATCTTGATTGACTTTTAAAGCTTCATTAAATTCTTTTTGAGTTTCAATTTGCTTTAAATTTAGTAAAGGAGTGTTTAAGCTGTTTGCGATTTCTTTATTAGAATAAGCTTGTGCATCTGCTTCTATTTTAACAGCCATAGCTTTACCTTTAGCACTAATTATGGTTGCGTTTGCTTCCCCTTCAGCTAAGGCGGCTTTTTTTAAGGCTTCTTGATTAGCTCTTTCTACTTCATACTTAGTTCTTTCAGCTTCTTGTTTTGCAATTTGTACGCGTTCGATTTGCTCTTTTACTTTTGAAGGTAAAATAATTTCTCTAAGTTGTACAGCACGAAGTTCTACAGGTTCATTTGGTTGAGCTTCTATAGTTTTTCTTATGCCTTCTTCTATTTGAGCGGCTATTGTATTACGATTAGTAGGAAGTTCCTCGGCTGTATATTTTCCTACAACACTTCGCACTACATCACGAACAACTGGATCGATAATTTTATTTTCCCAATTTAAGCTCCAAGTAGCTATGGTTTGAGGAACTTGCAAAGGATTTAAACGGTATTGCACTGTAACATCAATAGATACAGGCAATCCACGAGAGTCAAGTACAGAAATACTATTTTTATTAATAACACCTGAACCTGAAGATAAATTTTCATTACTTCCCTCTATAGAAGCATAGTTGATTTGTCTTACTCTAGTATCGATTATGGTTATTTTTTGTACAAAAGGCAAGAAAAAGTGAAGTCCTGGTTCTAATGGATTTGGGTCATATTTACCTGTTGTTGATTTAATACCCATTTCTCCAGAATTTATTACCATAAAAGGTTTTGCAACGATTAAAAATAAGATAATAATAATCACCCCATAAATAAGCGGAGAAAATTTTCCAAAACCTTTAAAATTAAATTCTGGTGCTTTGAAATTGAAATTTTGACGGTTGTTTCCGTTATTATTAGAATTTCCATTTTTTTTATTGAAATAATCATTCAAATCAGCTGGCATTTATTTCCTTTTTTAAATATAAGTTAGCATAGATGCGTATTTTTGATTGCGTCCATAAACTACATCAAAATAAGCATCTTGAAGTTTTTTAGTTACAGATCCTCTTAAACCATTTCCTATTATTCTTGCATCAATATTGTTAATAGGTGTGATTTCAGCGGCTGTTCCGGTAAAAAATGCTTCATCAGCAGTATAAACTTCATCTCTTGAAATTCTTTGGCGAAGCACAGTGACACCAAGATCATGAGCGATTTTAAGCACTGTATCTTGAGTAATGCTTTTTAAAGAAAAATCATTTGGAGGTGTGATTAAAACCCCATCTTTTACAATAAAGAAACATTCTCCTGTTCCTTCTGCGATAAAACCTTCTTCATCAAGCATTAAAGCTTCTTCATAACCTGCTTCAATAGCTTCAAATTTTGCAATTTGAGAGTTAAGGTAATTCGCGCTTGCTTTAGCTTTTCCCATGCATGATTTAACACTATTTCTTGCAAAAGACGAAATTTTTACTTTTATGCCTTTTTCTAAGCCTTCTTCTCCAAGGTAAGCGCCCCATTCCCAAGCTGCAATTCCAACTCTTACAGGAGCTTTTATATGATAAAGTCCCATAACTCCATCGCCTAAAAAAATCAAAGGGCGGATATAGACATTGCTTTTAAAATTGTTTGCTTTTAAGAGTTCAATTTGTGCATTTTCAAGCTCTTTTTGAGAAAAAGGACAATTTAAAAGAGTAATTTTTGCAGACTCTAAAAGTCTTTTGGTGTGATCTTCAAGTCTGAAAATTGCTAAGCCTTTATCTGTTTTATAGGCTCTAGTTCCTTCAAAAACAGCATTGCCATAATGTAAAGAATGGGTTAAAAAGTGCAAAGTTGCATCTTTAAAATCAACTAATTTTCCATCCATCCAAATTTTATCTGCTGAGATCATTTTTTTACCTTTTATAGTTGTTTATTTCTTAAAAAATATTATTTTAAGAATAAATCGGGATTTTATCAAAAATATACTAACAATAAGCTTTTATTAAATTAAGGTTTTTTGTTAAAAAAAATATTAGGTATTTTTTGAAATAATTATGAAAAATTATCGTTAAAAAGGAGAAATTATGCCATTGGTAAATATTAAATTAGCAAAGCCGTCTTTAAGCAAGGAACAAAAAGCGGAGCTTATAGCTGATATTACCAAACTTTTAAGCACGAAATATAATAAAAGTAAAGAAAGAGTTGTGGTGGTTTTAGAAGATGTAGAAAGTTATGACATAGGCTTTGGCGGAGAAAGTGTAGAAGCTATCAAAGCAAAGGCAAACAAATGAGTTTAAATATAGGAGATAAAGCGCCTCAGTTTGAGCTTTTAAATCAAGATGGGGTAAAAATAGCATTAAAAGATTTTATTGGTAAAAAGGTGATTTTGTATTTTTATCCAAAAGATAATACTCCAGGTTGCACTACAGAAGCTTGTGATTTTAGTTTAAATTATGATAAATTTGGTGATAAAAATGCAGTGATTATCGGTATCAGTCCTGATAGCGTGGCAAGTCATGAAAAATTTATCTCTAAATTTGATTTAAAGCATATTTTACTTAGTGATAGCGAAAAAGAAGTTGCTAAAGCTTATGGAGCTTGGGGGATTAAGAAAAATTACGGAAAAGAATACGAAGGTCTTATCCGATCTACTTTTGTTATCGATGAAACAGGTAAGATTGCTCAAATTTATAGTAATGTTCGTGTAAAAGATCATGCTTTAAAAGTACTTGAAAGTCTTTAATGTTAGTGCATATTTGTTGTAGTGTGGATAGTCATTATTTTGTTGAAGAACTTAGAAAGACCTATCCTGATGAAAAAATCATAGGGTATTTTTATGATCCAAATATCCATCCTTTAAGCGAATACGAACTAAGATTTTTAGATGTAAAAAGATCTTGTGATAAACTTGGTATTAAGTTATATAAGGGCGAGTATGAGTATGAAAAATGGCTTAATGCTGTGCGTGGTTATGAAGATGAGCCTGAAAAAGGTGCAAGGTGTGAAATTTGTTTTGATGTAAGAATGGGATCTAGTGTTAAATTTGCTGCTAAAATAGGAGAAAAAAAGCTTACTACTACGCTTTTAACCAGTCCTAAAAAAGATTTAGAACAGTTAAAAAATGCTTTGCAAAAAGAATGTGAGCCTTATGGAGTAGAGTTTTTAGCTCCTGATTTTCGTAAAAATGGCGGCACTCAAAGGCAGTTTGCTTTAGCAAAAAAAGAAATGCTTTATCATCAAAACTATTGTGGTTGTATTTATGGGCTTAAAAAACAAAAACAAGATAAGAATTTTATTGATGAGTTAATATCTCCTGTAAATAAGCAAATTTTACCTGCAAGTATAGAAGCAAGAATAGCTTTTTATAAAAAAGTAGTTTTATGGGAAAAAAAGGGTATAAAATTTGAAATTTTAAGAGAGAAATTTTTAAATTATCGTCTTTTAAGCGCTTTGATAAAATTAGACAAAAAGCCTGTTAAATCTCATATTTTATTTTATTCGCATTTTAAAAACGTTTATACAAGATTTTCTTTGGATGAGGAAAAATTAAAACAAAATTTAAAAGAAGGCTTTTATAGAAGTACTAAAGATGAAATGGTTTTTGTGGAATTTTGGCGTTTTAATGCATTTTTTAAAAACAAATGGAAAAATTTTGAAGATTTTTTAAAAAGACCTTTGAGTGTTCAAGCAGAAATTAAATGGCGTAATAAATTGTTTGGAGCTTATAATCTTAGCCCTATTATCATCCTTGAAAATATTTTACCTTCAAGATATGAAGTGATAGCAAAAAGTGAAATTTATCATGATAATCAAGAGATACTTGTAGAAATTTAAGAAATTTATTAAGAAAAACTTTTTTTGTTAATATAATTTTTAATGATTTTTTTATATAATAAAATTTTTAATTGTTTTCAAGGTTAATTTAATAATGATAGATGTAATGCAAATTCAAGAAATCTTACCACACCGTTACCCTTTTTTACTAGTAGATAAAATTACAGAATTAAAAGTTAAAGAAGTGGTTCGAGGATATAAAAACATCAGTATAAGTGACCATGTTTTTATGGGACATTTTCCAGGGCATCCTATTTATCCTGGAGTTTTGATTTTAGAAGGTATGGCTCAAACAGGCGGAGTTTTAGCTTTTGAAAGTATGGAAGATAAAGTGGATCCAAAAAGTAAAGTAGTTTATTTCACAGGCATAGATGGAGCAAAATTTAGAAATCCTGTGCGTCCTGGAGATAGGCTTGATTATGAAATGAGCGTGGTTAAAAATCGTGGTAATATGTGGATTTTTAAAGGGCAAGCTTTTGTAGATGGAAATTTAGTTGCAGAGGCTGAGCTTAAAGCTATGATAGTGGATAAATAATGAAAAAAATTCATCCAAGTGCGGTGATTGAAGAGGGTGCACAACTTGGTGACGATGTTGTAATAGAAGCTTATGCTTATGTAGGTAAAGATACTAAAATAGGTAATGATGTTGTCATCAAACAAGGTGCTCGAATTCTTTCAGATACAACTATAGGTGATCATTCTCGTGTATTTTCTTATGCTATAGTAGGCGATATTCCTCAGGATATATCTTATAAAGAAGAGCAAAAAAGCGGTGTTGTTATAGGAAAAAATGCAACTATTAGAGAATTTGCAACGATAAATTCAGGTACAGCTAAAGGAGATGGTTTTACTCGTATAGGCGATAATGCTTTTATTATGGCTTACTGTCATATTGCTCATGATTGTCTTTTAGGTAATAATATTATTTTAGCTAATAATGCAACTTTAGCAGGACATGTAGAGCTTGGAGATTTTACGGTTGTAGGCGGGCTTACACCTATTCATCAATTTGTCAAAGTAGGTGAGGGTTGTATGATAGCAGGAGCTAGTGCACTCTCTCAGGATATAGTACCGTTTTGTTTAGCAGAAGGAAATCGTGCAAGTATTAGAAGTTTAAATTTAGTAGGTATTCGTCGTCGTTTTGATAAAGATGAAGTAGATAGACTTAGCAGAGCTTTTAAAACTTTATTTAGACAAGGAGATTTAAAAGAAAATGCTAAAAATTTGCTTGAAAATCAAGAAAGTGAAAATGTTAAAAAAATGTGCCATTTTATATTAGAAACAAAGCGCGGAATTCCTGTCTATAGGGGTAAAAATAATGCCTAGAAAATGTAGTTTTTGCAATGAAGTGGAGAATCCACAAAGAAGAATTTTAGCAAATGAAAATGATGATGCTTTTATTTGTGAATATTGCGTTGAAGGTGCTTATAGTATTATTTATGGAGAAGAAAAAGAATTTAAAGAACCTAAACAAAGCCATAATACAGAATTTAAAGATATCACTCCAAAAGAATTAAAAGCTTATCTAGATCGTTATGTCATAGGACAAGATAGAGCTAAAAAAGTTTTTAGTGTTGGAGTATACAATCATTATAAAAGACTTTTTAAAGCCGAACTTCAAGATGATGATACAGAGCTTTTTAAGTCAAATATTTTACTTGTTGGGCCAACAGGAAGTGGAAAAACTTTATTGGCGCAAACTTTAGCTAAATTTTTAGATGTACCTATAGCAATTTGTGATGCAACTTCTTTAACTGAAGCAGGATATGTAGGTGAGGATGTGGAAAATATTTTAACACGTCTTTTGCAAGCTGCAGATGGAGATGTGCAAAGAGCTCAAAAAGGTATAGTGTTTATTGATGAGATTGATAAAATTGCTAGAATGAGTGAAAATCGTTCTATTACTCGTGATGTAAGTGGAGAGGGTGTGCAACAAGCTTTACTTAAGATTATCGAAGGAAGTTTGGTAAATATTCCACCAAAAGGGGGAAGAAAACATCCAAATCAAGAGTTTATACAAATTGACACTTCAAATATTTTATTTGTTTGTGGTGGAGCTTTTGATGGTTTGGAAACTATCTTAAAAAGAAAACTTGGCGATAAAGTTGTGGGCTTTTTTGATGATGCAAAAGAAGAAAATAAAGCTTTGCTTGAGAAAATCGAACCTGATGATTTGGTGCATTTTGGTTTGATTCCTGAGCTTATAGGTCGTTTGCATGTGATTGCATCTTTAAATGAGCTTAATGAAGAGGATATGGTAAGAATTTTAACTGAGCCTAAAAATGCCATTATTAAACAATATCAAAAGCTTTTTGCTATTGATGGGGTAAATTTAAAATTTGAAGAAGATGCTCTAAGAGCTATCGCGCAACTTGCATTGGAGAGAAAAACAGGAGCTAGGGGACTTAGAAGTATTATAGAAGAAATGATGGTAGATTTAATGTTTGAGTTACCAGAGTATAAAAATTATGATATTGTAATAACTAAAGAAGTTGTTAAAGACAATGCAAAAGCATTATTAATAAAAAGAAAAATAAGTTAAAAGGATAGAAATGATATTAGATCAACTTATAGGATTTTTTTCTAGTGATATGGGGATTGATTTAGGAACAGCTAATACGCTAGTTTTGATAAAAGATAAGGGTATAGTGATAAATGAGCCTTCTGTTGTGGCAGTTGAAAGAGAAAGGTATGGTTCCAAAGCAAAAATTTTAGCCGTAGGTAAAGAAGCTAAAGATATGGTGGGAAAAACTCCAGGCAATATCGAAGCTATTCGTCCTATGAAAGATGGCGTGATTGCAGATTTTGATATGACTGAAAAAATGATCCGCTATTTTATAGAAAAAACACACCGTAGAAAAAGTTTTTTACGCCCTAGAATTATCATTTCTGTTCCTTATGGTTTAACTCAAGTAGAAAGAAAAGCGGTAAGAGAAAGTGCTTTAAGCGCAGGTGCAAGAGAGGTATTTTTGATTGAAGAGCCTATGGCAGCAGCTATTGGTGCAAGTTTACCTATACAAGAGCCTAAAGGAAATTTGGTAGTAGATATAGGGGGCGGAACTACTGAAATTGGAGTGATTTCTTTGGGTGGACTTGTGATTTCAAAGTCTATTCGTACGGCTGGAGATAAGCTTGATATGAGTATAGTTAATTATGTAAAAGAAAAATACAATCTTATCATAGGTGAAAGAACAGGCGAAGAGATCAAAATCACTATAGGTTCAGCAATACAACTTCCAAAAGAGCTTTCTATGGTGGTAAAAGGACGCGATCAAGTAAGTGGACTTTTAAGTCGTATTGAACTTACAAGCGAAGATGTAAGAGAAGCGATGCGTGAGTATTTAAAAGAAATTGCTGATGCTTTAAAAATGGTTCTTGAAATGATGCCGCCTGATTTAGCAAGTGATATAGTAGAAAATGGTGTAGTTTTAACAGGTGGCGGAGCATTGATTCGTGGTCTTGATAAATACTTAAGTGAAATTGTACGTTTGCCAGTTTATATCGCAGATGAACCGCTTTTAGCTGTAGCAAAAGGAACAGGTAAAGCTTTAGAGGAAATTTCATTATTGCAACAATTAACCAATGAAGAATAAGATTTTTTATGTTCTTGTCTTAGCCTTTTTGGTTTTTATATCTTTTTATTATGGAGGACTTATTAAGCAAAATGTTCTCCGTGTTAATGATTTTGTTATAGGTAATTTTTATAATATTAAAGATTATTTGGGAGAAAAAATTTCAGAACACTTTAATCAAGCAAATCAAATTCAGCAACTAAAAGCTAGAAATAAAGAATTAGAAGATATTGCTGTAAAGGTAACTAGTTTTGCAAATCAATTAAATCGTATTTTAGAGGATCAAAATTCTACAAAATATTTACCTCAAGTTTCTTTAACTAGAGTTATTTCTTATGTTCAATTGAATGATTATAAAAAATTATGGTTAGATTGGAGCAAAATTCCCGTTGGTAAAAACCGTGGTTTGATATATCAAGGATATACTGCAGGTATAGCTATTAATAAAAATGGTAGAGCAATGGCTCTTTTACAAGGTGATGATCAGTGTGTTTTTTCTGTTTATATAGGAAAATCCAAAGCTCCAGGTTTAATCCAGGGTGAAGATGGCAGGATTGTGGTTAAATTTATTCCAAAGTGGGCGAAAATTAATGTCGGAGATGAAATTTTAACAAGTGGACTTGATAATATTTTCTTTTCAGATATACCTGTCGGTATTGTGAATAGAGTTAATGATGAAGATATGTATCAAAGTGTAGAAGTAAAGCCTTATGTTAAGATTAGTATTCCTGCTTATTTATATGTAGTTGATAATTTATAAGTCAAGGATTAGACTTTTTAAAAATTTTCTATATTTTTGCTAATTATTATAACTTTGTTTAATGCTAAAAATTTTGTTAAATTATCAAATAAATGTTTATAATTGAATGAGAATTTTATAAAAAATCTTAAATTTCTTTATGTATTATTTCCTAGATTAAAAGCAGAGTGTTTATTTTTTAAAATTATATCGATAATTTCAAAGTTTATAAAACTAATTTTTGTTATAATCAGCCCAAATTTATGCTCTTAGGAAAATTTATGCCAAAACGAACAGATATTAAAAGCATTTTACTTATAGGAAGTGGTCCTATTGTGATAGGACAAGCTTGTGAATTTGATTATTCTGGAACTCAAGCCGCAAAGACTTTAAAAGAATTAGGATATCGTGTAGTATTAATCAACTCAAATCCTGCAACCATCATGACAGATCCCGAATTTGCAGATGCGACTTATATAGAACCCATAACAAAAGAAAGTATTTTAAGTATTATTAAAAAAGAAAAAATTGATGCAATTTTACCAACCATGGGTGGACAAGTAGCGTTAAATGTTGCTATGGAAGTTTATGAAAGTGGACTTTTAGGAGATGTGAAATTTTTAGGTGCAAACCCTGAGGCGATTAAAAAAGGTGAAGATCGTCAGGTCTTTAAAGAATGCATGAAAAAAATCGGCATGGATTTACCAAAATCGATGTATGCGTATAATTATGATGAAGCTTTAAAAGCTGTAGATGAAATTGGCTTTCCTTTGATGATCCGTGCTTCTTATACTTTAGGAGGTGCTGGAAGTGGTGTGGTTTATAATATGGACGAATTTAAAGAACTTGCCAATACTGCTTTAGCTTTATCGCCTATCCATGAAATTTTGATTGAAGAAAGTTTGTTGGGTTGGAAAGAATATGAAATGGAAGTTATGCGTGATAGAGCGGATAATTGTATCATAGTTTGTAGTATAGAAAATATCGATCCTATGGGAGTTCATACAGGAGATAGTATTACAATAGCTCCAGCATTAACTTTGACGGATAAAGAATATCAAGTTATGCGTAATGCTTCTTTTGCTATTTTGCGTGAAATTGGCGTAGATACAGGCGGAAGTAATGTGCAGTTTGCTATCAACCCAAAAAATGGAAGAATGATAGTTATAGAAATGAATCCAAGAGTTTCAAGATCAAGTGCTTTAGCTTCTAAGGCAACGGGCTATCCTATAGCAAAGGTTGCGACACTTTTGGCAGTAGGCTTTAGTTTAGATGAGATTAAAAATGATATTACAGGAACTCCTGCATCTTTTGAGCCTGTGATTGATTATATTGTAACAAAAATTCCTCGCTTTACTTTTGAAAAATTTCCAGGGGCAAACACAACTTTAGGTACAGCTATGAAAAGTGTGGGTGAGGTGATGGCTATAGGACGTACTTTTAAAGAAAGTATACAAAAAGCACTTTGTTCTCTTGAGCGCTCTTTGAGTGGTTTTGATAGAGTAAAATTTGAAGATAGAAATGATCTTGTTTTTAAAATTCGCAATGCCAATGAAAAGCGTTTACTTTATATTGCTCAGGCTTTTAGGGAAGGTTTTAGTGTAGAAGAACTTCATGAGCTTTGCAAAATAGATCCTTGGTTTTTAACACAGATTAAAGAAATTGTAGATTTTGAAGAGCAAATTGATATGGATATTTTAAACAATAAAGCTCTTTTGAGAAAAGCAAAAACTATGGGCTTTTCAGATAAAATGATAGCCTTGCTTGTAAATTTGAAAGATAATTTAGAATTAAGCCAAAATGATATTTATTATGCAAGAATGAAGCAAAAAATCATCGCAGAATTTAGTGAAGTGGATACTTGTGCGGGTGAATTTGAAGCCTTAACTCCTTATCTTTATTCAAGTATCAATGTAAGCGAACTCACTCAAAGTAAGAGTGAAACTAGGGATAAAAAAGAAAAAAAAGTGATGATTATAGGTGGGGGGCCAAACCGCATAGGACAAGGTATAGAATTTGACTATGCTTGCGTACATGCTTCTTTTGCGCTTAAAGATATGGGTATTAAAACCATTATGTATAATTGTAATCCTGAAACCGTTTCGACTGACTATGATACAAGTGATATTTTGTATTTTGAACCTATTGATTTCGAACATTTAAGAGCGGTGATTGAGCGTGAAAAACCTGATGGAGTGATTGTGCATTTTGGTGGACAAACTCCTTTGAAATTTGCTAAGCGTTTGAGTGCTTTTGGAGCTAAGATTATAGGTACTAGTGCAAGAGTAATTGATATGGCAGAAGATAGAAAGAAATTTGCCGAATTTATTACAAAGCTAGGTATTAATCAGCCAAAAAATTCTACCGCGACAAGCGTAGAAGAAGCGGTGCTTAAGGCTAGTGATATAGGATATCCTGTGCTTGTAAGACCAAGTTATGTTTTAGGTGGGCGTGCGATGCGTGTGGTAAATGATGAGTCTGAACTTAGACTCTATATGCAAGAAGCTGTGGATGTGAGTGATAAAAGTCCTGTTTTGATCGATCAGTTTTTAGACAATGCTACAGAAATTGATGTTGATGCGATTTGTGATGGCAAAGATGTTTATATGGCAGGAATTATGGAGCATATAGAAGAAGCAGGAATTCATTCAGGCGATAGTGCTTGTTCTTTACCACCTTGTAATATCGATGAAAAAATGCAAGAATTTATTGCACAAAAAACCGCAGATATTGCTTTAAATTTAGGAGTTGTAGGGCTTTTAAATATACAATTTGCTTTACATAATAATGAGCTTTATATGATAGAAGTAAATCCTAGAGCTAGTCGTACTGTGCCTTTTGTTAGTAAAGCTACGGGTATTCCTTTAGCAAAAGTGGCAACGCGTGTGATGTGGCAAGGAAATTTAAAAGAAGCTTTAAAATTTTATGATACTTTCAAAGTGGTTAATTTTGATACTAAAATTTTACGCCCTAAAACTCCAAAATATATGAGTGTAAAAGAAGCAGTATTTCCATTTGCAAAACTTAGCGGAAGTGATTTAGAATTAGGCCCTGAAATGCGTTCAACGGGTGAAGTTATGGGTATAAGCAAGGATTTTGCAAATTCTTATGCAAAAAGTCAAATCGCATCGTTTAATCATCTTCCAGAGCAAGGCGTGGTATTTATCTCCTTAAAAGATAAGGATAAAAAATATACCAAAAAAATCGCCGCAGAATATGTAAAGCTTGGCTTTAAACTTATGGCAACTGGGGGAACTTGTAAGGAAATTTTAGAAAGTGGTTTTGAGTGCGAACTTGTACATAAAATTTCAGAAGGACGCCCCAATGTTGAAGATAAATTGAAAAATGGGGAAATTCATTTAGTTATCAATACAAGCGATAGTCACAGTTTTAAAGGTGATACGAAAAAAATTCGTGAAAATATCATTCGTTTTAAAATACCTTATTTCACAAATTTACGTTCGGCTTTAGCAGGTGCAAAATCGATTAAAGCTATACAAAACGAAAGTTATTTAGAAGTAAAAAGCTTGCAGGAGTATCTTAAGTGAATTTAAAAGAAAAGTTTATTTTCGCTAGCAAAGATAAAAATTTTACCCTTTATCAAAATGATTGTAATAAATTATTGCCCAAATTTGAAAAACAATTTGATTTGATTTTTGCTGATCCGCCTTATTTTCTTTCAAATGATGGTTTAAGTATTCAAAATGGTAAAATAGTTAGTGTAAATAAAGGAAACTGGGATAGGGGTGATGATATTGAAAAAATAGATAAGTTTAATTTAAAATGGCTATCTAATGCAAAAATAGCACTTAAAGATACTGGAAGTATTTTAATTAGCGGGACTTACCATAATATTTTCTCACTTGGTAGAATTTTGCAAAAACTTGATTTTAAAATTTTAAATATCATTACTTGGCAAAAAACAAATCCTCCGCCAAATTTTAGCTGTCGCTATCTTACGCATTCGACAGAGCAAATTATTTGGGCTAGAAAAAGTCATAAACATAAGCATATTTTTAATTATGAAATTTTAAGATTTTTAAACAAGAATAAACAAATGCGTGATGTTTGGGCTTTTAATGCTATTGCCCCTTGGGAAAAAACAAATGGAAAACATCCCACACAAAAACCTTTAGCCTTGCTTGCTAGACTTATTTTAATGGCAAGCAATGAAAGCTCATTAATCTGCGATCCTTTTAGTGGGAGTTCAACTACGGGCATTGCGGCGAATTTATTAAATAGAAAATTTATAGGTTTTGAGAAAGAAAGTGAATTTATTGAAATATCAATAGCTAGAAAAAAAGAATTAGAAAATAATTTTAATACTATTAAAAATAAAATTAATGATTTACGATTATTGGAAAAAAATAATTTATTTCAAGGAGATTATTTATGATTACAGGTGGAATTGGCGGAAGTAATACTCAAACTGGATTAGTATTTGAGGGAAGAGTGGATTTAGCAACCTTTTTGTCGCAACAAAATGGTTATACTCTTAATGAAAAACAAGAAGTCTTTTTTAATAATAAAAAAGTAGCAAGAATTTTTAAAAAACACAAGCTTTATGAATTTTTAGAAGAATTGAAAATTAATTGGAAAGAGTGCATTTCTAAAAAACTTTTGCCAGATGATAGTATTTATGTGATTATTAACAATACTTTGCATATTATTGAGTGTAAATTTCAAAGTGTGCCTGGATCTGTAGATGAGAAACTGCAGACTTGTGATTTTAAGAAAAAGCAATATCAAAAACTATTTTCTAGGGCAAATATCGAAGTAGAATATATTTATCTTTTAAATGATTGGTTTATGAAGCCTGAATATAAAGATGTTCTAGACTATATTATTAGTGTACGTTGTCAATATTATTTTGAGTATATTCCTTTGCAAAAATTAGGCTTACCAGTTCCTTGATGATTTATTTAGCTCAAACAGATACTACGGTAGGATTTTTAAGTAAAAATTTAGAAGAGATTAATGCTTTAAAAGGTAGAGGTAAAAATCAACCTTGCTTAATCACTTCTGCGAAATTTTGCGAGTTAAAAAGTTTAGCAAGAATTCCAAAATCTTTTAAAAATTTAGTACGTCGTTCTAAAAAAACAACTTTTATCTATCCAAATAATCAGGCCATTCGTATTGTGAAAGAGTGTAAACATGCGAATTTTTTAAGTAAAAATGGCTATTTTTATTCATCTTCGGCAAACAAGCATGGAAAAGAATTTGATGAAGAATGGGCTAGAAGTGTTGCTGATATAATACTTGATGAGAAATTTTTCGAAAATATCCCATCAAAAATATTAAAACTTTCAAAGAATAAAATGATAAAAATACGTTAATTAAAGAGCTTTTAAAATATCTTCAAAAGCAATACAAAATTGCTCTAGGCCATCACTTAATAAATCATTGCAAGCTTTTTCTCGTTCACTTTGAGAAATGATTTGATTAAGTTCTGTATAAATTTCAAAATTCATTAAAGGTTTTTTAAAATCCATTTTTCCTTTAAATACCTCTATTGCATCAAGAGGAGCAGTATTAACAGAATTCTCAAAAAGAAGTTCTTTGATATAATAGTCTTTTGGCAGATCATCTCCTTTAACTCCAGTGCTTGCAAACAAGGCGCGAATATTAGGTTCATTTTTTGAGTAGATATTGTTATAAGCTAAATTTGCATTTAAAATTCCAATACGATTTTGCTCTTTGGCTTTAGGATTTAAAAGTCTATCAAAACGACTTACAAAAATACTTATAACAGCTTGTGGTGTTCTAGTATTTTGTTCTTTTAAGGCTATATTGTTTTTTCTAAATTCGACTAAACCTGCATTTAAAGCTTCAAAACATTTTTGACTTTGTTCAAGAGAAAAAATTAAGGTAGCATTGACGCTAATACCATTTTTCATAAGTTCATACATTACTTCATAAGAAGCTTTTGTAGCTGGAATTTTAATCATTACATTTTCTTTGCTAATAGCACTATAAAGTCTTTTAGCTTCGCCTAAACTAAGAGTCGTGTTATCATGAAGTCTTGGATCTATTTCAATACTTATAAATCCATCGTTTTTTTGATAAAAAAGAGGAGCTAATTTATCGGCTGTTTTTTGAATATCGGAAATTGCTAATTCTTCATAAATATCTTTTGTTTTTTTTCCTTTTAATTTAAGAATTTTATCTTTATAAATCGGAGAATTTAAAATAGCATTTTTAAAAATAGCAGGATTTGAAGTAGCACCATTAATTCCATGTGATAATAAATTTAAAAATTCATTATCTAAAAAACTATTTTCTATAAAATCACACCAAAGAGAAAAATTTTTCATTATATTACCTTTATTATTTCTTTTAAGTCTTTTATATCTATGCAAATATCAGCTTGAGAACGTAAAATTTCTTTAGCACAAAATGCAATCTTTAATCCACTTTCATTAAACATTGCCAAATCATTTGCCCCATCGCCAACACACATCACTTCATCTGTTTTCAAATTTAAAAAGCTTTTTAATCGTTGTAGCATTAAGCCTTTTGAATTTGAAAACATCATTTCTCCACCAACTAGCCCTGTTAAAATGTCATTTTTATGATGCAGATAATTTGCAAAACCAAGGTTAATTCCAAGTTTTTGCATAGCAGGATCTATGCCTTCATGAAAACCACCGCTAAAAATAACAATTTGTATATTTTTAGATTTTAAATATTGGATAAGTTCATGTGCTCCATGCATTAGTGGAAATGTGCTACTTAATTCTAAAACTTTTTTATAAGACATACCTTTTAAAAGGCTTGCTCGTTTTTGAAGACTTTCGAAAAAATCAAGTTCTCCAGTCATAGCATGGCGGGTAATTTCGCTTGTTTGATCACCCTTGCCATGCGCTGTAGCTAAAATATCGATGGTTTCACCATCCATTAAAGTAGCGTCAAAGTCAAAAACACAAAGTTTAATCATTAAAATTCGCGTTTAAGTAAAGCTTCTACTTTGAGTATAGTTAAGATATTTTCATCTCTTTTTCCTATACCATAAATCATACCTTTGTCTTTAACTAAAGTTTCAGGTGGTGGATCGATTCTGTTTCTGTGAATTTTAATTGCTTCAGTTAATCTATCTATAACAAAACCAGCATTTCCTCCAACTCCAGTTCCATTTGTCTCACCCCTTAAAACAATATATCTTGTTTGAGGTGTCATTTTAGAACTCCCTAAATGAAAGCGTTGAGCTAGATCAATAAGTGGCATAACATTACCACGCATATTAAAAACCCCTAGAACATAATCAGGTACACTAGGAACTCTAGTATATTCTATAGGTTTGATGATTTCTTGTATATTAAGAATTGGAATCGCATACTCCTCATCTCCAACTACAAAGCCGACAAGTTGGATGATATCATCTTCTCTTTGATCGACATCAGGACCAGCCATCTGAGTTTGCTGTTTTTGCAAAATTTGCTCTAATTTTTCATTACTCATATTCTTATCCTAGTTTCAAATTTTTTCTAACCACATTTTCCAAGTATTCTGGAGAATAAGGTTTAGTGATATATTCAGTCATACCCACTTCAACACCTCTTAAGCGGTCAGTTTTACTTGTTCTTGAAGTAACTGCAATGAGTGGTAAGTTACGATATTTAGAATACTTTCTAATTTCACCAGCTAAGGTGTATCCATCCATTCTTGGCATTTCGATATCTATAAGCATTGCATCAATATCATGTTCGCCAGATTTTATAATATTCAATGCTTCAACACCATTTGTTGCTTCAACTAAACTAACTCCTAGTGGTTCTAAAGCTTTTTGCATTAAAGTTCTATCCATTTTAGAATCATCTACAATTAAGACTTTATAGTCACTTGGTTGTTCTTTGGGTTTTTTTGCACTTGATTCTAATTGCGCTTTAATATCAACTTTAATTTCTTTGGCCATATCCATCATAGCACCTACATCAATGATTAATGTCACTCTACCATCGCCACGGATTGTAGCTCCTGCTATACCTTGGATATTTTGTAAATAATCACCCATAGATTTAATAACTATCTCTTCTTGTCCTACAAGAGTATCTACTATAATACCAAGCTTGCTTTCTGCTACCCCTATAACAACGACATAAGTTTGATCGCCGCTTTCAAGGACTTGTTTAACTCCAAATACATCTGAAAGTCTCACAAGAGAAAGCACTTCATCTCTTAAGCGTAATACATTTTTACCTTCGATAGTATAGATATCATCAATTGGCACTCTAACTGTTTCAAGAACGCTTGCAAGTGGAATTGCATAGAATTCCTCTTGAGTTCCTACAAGTAAAGATTGAATGATTGCCAAGGTAAGAGGAATTTTAAGTTTAAACGAACTTCCTTTACCTAACTCACTATCAATTTCAATTACCCCATTTAGTTTTTCGATGTTGGTTTTAACAACATCCATTCCTACGCCACGACCTGAAACATTTGTTACTTTAGCCGCAGTTGAAAAACCAGGTTTGAAAATCAAAGCAAAAGCTTCTTTGTCTGTCATTTGATCTGCTTCTCTTTCGGTAATCAAATTTTTCTCTATAGCTTTTGCTTTTAAACCATTTGGATCAAGTCCTTTACCATCATCTGTAATTTCTACAACGATGTGATTGCCTTCATTATAAGCTTTAAGTTGAACTATACCTTTTTCAGGTTTTCCATTCGCTGCACGAGTTGCTGGATCCTCAACACCATGGTCACATGAATTTCTAATCATATGCATGATAGGATCGCCAATTTCCTCTACGATAGATTTATCAAGTTCAGTTTCTTCACCTGTAATTTCAAGTTCTATTTGCTTTCCTAATTCACGACTCAAATCACGAACAACTCTTGGAAATTTATTGAAAACTTTTGCTATAGGCTGCATTCTTGTTTTCATTACAGCAAGTTGAACATCGGTTGTAATGATACTTAGCTGACTTACGACTTGATTAAGCTCTTCAAGGAATTTTTCTCCTTCATAACGCTCTTCAACATCATCATAAATTTTAAGCAAACGGTTTTTGCCTAAAACAAGCTCCCCAATTAGATTCATTAAGTGATCTAATCTTTTTACTTCCACGCGTATGGTTTGATCCATACTGCTAGCATTGCTACCTGAAGCAGGAACCTTTTTCTCTCCACTTTCTGCAGGTTTATTTGCTGTATTGTTAGTCGGTTTAGGTGCTGCATTTGTTGTTTGTTTCTTTTGTGCACGACGAGCTTGATCTTCAGCTTTTCTAACTTTTAAAAGTCTTTCTATTTCAGCTTCAACTTCAGAATCACTTAATTGATTAACATCTACTTCAGGTTCAGGAGTAGTTGTTTCTTGTTTTGGTGCTTCTGGTTCTGCTTGTGGAGTAGATTTTTCATTTAAATCTGTTGCCTCAACAGGAGACTCTCCCTCTGAAATAGCTGTTAATCTTGCGCAAATTGGTTCTATGTCCATACCAATAGCAGTATCGTTGCCATTATCGCGAATAGAATTAAGTAGAGTTTTCATTCTATCAATAGACTCTAAAACTACATCCATGATATCTGGAGTTATTTTTAACTCGCCATGTCTTGCTTTGTTTAAAACATCTTCCATGTGGTGAGTTAACTTTGTTAAAACATCAAAATTTAAGAAACTTGATGATCCTTTAACCGTATGTGCAACACGGAAAATTCTATTTAATAATTCTAAGTCTTCTGGATTTGATTCAAGCTCTACTAAATCATGGTCGATTTGCTCAACAAGCTCAAAAGCTTCAACCAAAAAGTCTTCAAGTATTTCTTGCATATCTTCCATATTTTACCCCTGTTCTTGAGATTGATGTTTTTTAATAACCTTTGCAATTTCATTGAAGAAATCGCTAGCGTTAAATTTGACAAGATAGCCTTCTCCACCAGCTTCTTGAACACCTTTCTCATTCATAAATTCATTTGATAAAGACGAGTTAAAGACTATAGGAATATCTTTAAATCTTGGATCTTCTTTAATGCGTGCAGCAAAGTGGAAACCATCCATTTGTGGCATTTCGACATCGCTTACTATAATTTTTAAAGTATCATTTAAACTTTCACCATAAACTTGGCTTAATTCTTCTAATTTGTTTATGCCCTCTACGCCGTCTTTAGCTTCAACAACTTGAAAGCCCATCTGTTGCATCATTTCTTTGACGCGTTTTCTAGCAGTCATGCTGTCATCAAGTATAAGTGCTGTTCCAGTAAATTTTTCTATTTTTCCAAAATCTATATCTGTTTTTGGAGCGTAAATTCCTAAATCTTCAACAACACTTTCAAGATCTAAAATTAGCAACACTTCATCATTTTCAATGCGTGTTACACCTGTGATTTTACCTTTATCTAAAGCACCTGATCCTGTAGAAAAAGTTGCTGGTTCTATATCCTTCCAGTTTATTCTACGAATTCTTTTTGCTTCGTGAACTATAAAACCAATAAGAATATTGCTAAATTCAGTGATAATAACTCTAGGTTTTAGCATAGCGCTTTCTGGCTCAGTGATTTGCATCCATTTGGCAAGATTGACTACAGGTATAACCACTCCACGAAGATCAAAGATACCTTCGATGTAATCAGGTACACCTGGAAGTTCTGTAAGGCTTGGGATTTTTATAATTTCCCTTACCTTAGAAACATTTACACCATAAATTCCTTCATAGACTTTATCGTGTCCTTGCTTAAAGATACGGAAATCGACAAGCTCCATTTCATTTGAACCCGTTTTCACGATATTTTCATCAAACATTTTGACCCCTCAATTTCTGTTCTCGAAATTTGATTTCTTGTTGATATTCTACTACAAAAAAACTTCTCTCATATGCAAAACTAGCTAAGTTAAGATATTTAATGTTTTCTTTGTTGATTTGATGATTTTGATGATAGTGTCCTTCACATACCCAAAATCCTAAATTTTCATATCTTTCATATCTTTTTTTTGCTAAATTTTCAAAATCTTTTATTTGATAAAAAAGGTTTTTTTTGTTTTGATTTTGAAGAATTTTATTTGAAATAAAATTACAAGTAATAATATTTAAAAAATTCAAAAATATAAGCAAATAATGATTTCTTAATGTTTTAAGAGTAAATTGTAAAAGAGGTGGTAAAAAAATATCTCCGTGAGCTAATTTTATAAAAGCGTTATTTAAAACAAGATTATTACCTTTACTTGTATGCAAATTAAGCTTTATGGGTTGCTTTTGTAAGTTAAAAATTTTTACCCTTTTAAAAAAACAAGAAAGATTAAAATCATGATTGCCTTCTAAGTAGATAATTTCAATCTTTAAGGCCAATTCTTCTAAAAGTTCTATGTAAGGTTTAGCAAATTCATGCGTAGCAGAGATTTCACCTATAAGTAAATCAAAAATATCACCCATAAGTATGAGTTGAGGGGTGGAAATTTTACCTTTTTTTAAGATTTGTAAAAATTCCCAAAATCCCTTTCTCTGTTCATTTTCATGAGCATCCGCGATTAAAATCGCTCCATTTTGTAGTAAAATTTTTTATCCTTAAAATTTCAAAGGCTCATAATTTATAGAAAGGATTTCAAATTCACTCTCACCTTTTGGCAAACGCACTTTAAAATCATCTCCTTCTTTTTTCCCAAGCATAGCTTTTGCTATTGGAGATGCGATGGAAATATAACCCTTATCTAAATCTCCTTCGCAAATTCCTACTAGAGTATATTTGCTTTCTTTTTCTGTATCCAAATCCATGATCACAACACTTGAGCCAAATTTCACACTATCATGTTCATAGCTTGAAGGATCGATCACTTGAGCTCTTGCTAGCAAGTCACTAAGCTCTGCCATACGACTTTCTATCAAAGCTTGCTTTTCTCTTGCAGCATGGTATTCCGCATTTTCTTTCAAATCCCCGTGACTTCTTGCTGTATCGATTTCTATTACAACAGCAGGGCGTTGATTGTCTTTTAAATCTTTTAATTCTGCGGCTAACTTATCATAGCCAAATTGACTCATTGGTTCTTTTTGCATGATTTATCCTTTTATATTTCGTTTAGGATTTTTGCTAAATTTTTAGCACTTCCAAATTGTAAATATTCTTTTAAAAAATCAACTTTAGCAAAAAATGCCTTATAATCATATTTATTGTAAGCTTCATATAAATTTAAAACATTGACTTTATCTTGTAAAAATTCAGGATTTAAAGCTTCTTTTCCAGCAAAATCACAAAAAATATTTGCAAGTCCTATGTGTTTTAATTTTACAAAAAGTTTTGCGATAAAAATATCAATCGCTTTTGCTTTGTAAGTAAGAACAAAAGGAGTTCCCACTAAAGCCGCCTCTAAAGTAGCCGTTCCACTACAAATAAAAGCAAAATCAGCTTTTTTAAGCACTTTTGGAGTGTTACTTTCTATTTTAAATTCACTAATATCACCATAAATTTCTAATTTTTCAAGATTAAATGGGGGAACGCAAAGAATTTTTTCACCCTTAAATTTTTGCGAGAGTTCTTTAAAAATAGGCATTAAACGCCTAATTTCACTACGCCTTGAACCTGGTAAAAAGGCTATAGTTTTTTCATCATCTTTTTTTGAAAGTGCATGATTAATGTCTTCTTTATTTTTAAATTCTTTTATCTCATCTAAAAGCGGATGGCCTACATAAGTGCTTTTGTTAAAAAACTGATTATCAAAGGGCAAAATAGAAGCTAAAATATCAAAATGACTTTCTATGATAGGTATGCGACCTTTTTTCCACGCCCAAACTTGAGGTAAAATATAATAAATGCGTGGAATTTTACTGCCTGCTTTTTTTAAAGCCTTAGCAAAAGGTATGTTAAAAGCGGGCGAATCTATACATAAAATCCCATTTATTTTTTGAGTAAAACTTAAATTTACAAGTTCTTTTATAGCTTTTTTTCCTTTAAAAATCAAAGGCAAAACTTCTATGAAACCCATGGCACTAAATTCATGTGAGCTATAAAGCGGCTTAGAATTTAGATCGAATTCTTTACATAAGCTCTCATCATAAATCCCATGAATTTCAAATTTACCAAAGTCTTTTTTATAAGCTTTTAACACTTCTTTTAAATGCAAATTTGCCGAAGGTTCTAAGGCACAAACTAAAAAGGTTTTCAAAAAAATTTCCTTATAAATATTTTAAATATTTTAAATATTTTAAATATTTTATCTTATTTTGGCTTAATTAAAAGAAGTTGTGGAAAAATACACGCTAAAAGTGTATATGAAGGTTTATTTTCTCCAGTAGTATTTTTTGAAAATTATTTATTTTTTGCATCGATTTATTAAATATTTTAATTACTCACAAGCTTATTATTTTAGCTTGCTTGCAAGTAATTAATAAATAGGGGTTGCTTCTATAATGGCTGGGGTAAAAAACATTAATTCATTTAAATCTAAAAATAAAGCTGGATCTAAAGTACATGGTTGTATACCAAAACGTTTTTCTATTGGAACATTTGGATTATAAAATATTTTCATACATTCTCTTCCACCTTCAACTAAAGATCTTATTTGAACTGCTGAGCTAGTTGTTGGCATAATAGAAAATATAGTTTCTAACTTTCCATCTTTTAAATCTTGTTTGCATGATTTCCCTCCAAAAAAACCACTTTCTAGTATCGCCAAACAAATATCATCATCGTTTGGATTTACAAATTGCACATAACCAAAGTGTAACAATTCTCCTAATTCATCTTTTTGTTTTAATTCATCGCTAAGTATAATTTCTCTTAAGATCCAATTTTGGTCTTTTAAATCTTCCGAAGTCTCTCTAAAAGGGCTTAAACTAATTCCTGTCTGTAAGGATCTAATAGCAAACATTGGTGTAAAATCAGATAAATCGCCAGGTTCTTCGATAGATTTAGATAAGCTTAATAAAACTAATATTAAAATAACAATTTTTTTCATAACAACACCTTATATTAAAAAAATTTTCTAAAATTCACAGGAAAATGATCTGAAGCTAAAAATGTTCTAAGTCCAGCAGCAGCTAGTATGGCTAGTATAGCTGGGGGAGTATATCTTCTAGTTGTATCAGAATTTCCTGTAACAGCGTAATCAAGAACACCACCACTTGCTTGAGTATAAGAAGCAGGAGAAACAAAATATATACGATCCCTTAATCCTCGATCTAATAAAGATGCTAATGAGCCTGGATTTCTATTAAAATCTCCCAAGATCATCCAATTAATTTGAGGCATGTTTCTAAAATGCATATCAACAGCAGTAACTATAGCACCTGCATCATTTCCTCCTCTTGCTAAAGCATGTGCGTTGAAAAATACATCATTGCCAATACGGATTCCTATGATAGGTCTTGAAGCAACGGTTGGAGGAGGTAATACAATTACTTCATCCGCTTGTCTTCTACTTACTATTGCCATATTAACTCTATTTGCTCCTACATCAACTCTTGAATAATATATAAAAACTGAATTAGGACGAGATAAGGTTCCTAGATTCCATTCGTATTCATGGATAGGAATACCCACCCCAACAGGTTGAACTTGTCTTTGTGTCATTACTGCAGTGGATGGTAAAACACCTGCTTCTTGAATAGCTAAGACATCCATAGGATTGCTTCCCGTAACAAGTTGTCTAATACTAATATTCCATTTACTTTCTGTTGATGCTGAAGAACCTTGTAAATTCCATGTTCCAGCATTATAATCTTCTAAAGAAGCAAAGCTTAAATTTATACTTAAAATGATTAATAATATTTTTTTCATAATTAACTCCAAAAATTTATCTATAGGGACTATGAGTAGCATAAGTAGGCGGTGCTATATACCACTGTCTATCTAAATTTTTTTCTCCTGATTTTAAACAATCAGTAAGAAATATTTTATAATAACTAAAATCAAATTCTTTCATCACATCATTTATAGGCGTTTGAATGCATTTTTGAGTTGCGTAATTATAAATTTGGTAAGCACCATTACTCATAGGAAATAATATCCAAAATTGAGCAAAATTGCTTTGATCGCAAGGGTAATGGACAATCCCTTCGCCATAAGCATTGAGACATGTAAGCGTCTTAACGTTTTTAATCATAACTTTGTTTTGAGGAAATTCTATGATTTGCCAGACATTTGCATCGCCAAAAGGTATACTTGAATATAAAGTATAGCCCCATATCCAATTTCCGGGTCTTAAAGCCCATACAGTTAAAGCAGCTCCTGATGGACCCATTATGGTTACAAAATCACTAGGATATCCTCTATTTTCATATACAGATGCATCATTAAATTTTCCATTTGATTGTAATCTAGGCGAAGGTCCTTTAACAAAATCATTACCTTTAAAAGTATTTGTTTTTATTACAGGTGGTTCTAAAGGAACATCTTTTGGTATCAAATCTGAACCATCAACTAAAGCAGGAGTTTCTTGTTTGGCTGGTATTGTAGGTGTTTTTCCTATTTTAAGTGGATCGCTATCATGCAAATCACCGTAAGATCGTCCCAGAGGATTAAGCTCTTTAGAAGAGCATCCGATAAAAAATATCAATAATAAGCTTAATACTATCATAGAATGAAATTTTTGCATTTTTTCTCCTTGAGTGAATTAAGATATTGATAAGTATAATAATATAATTTTAAAAATATATAAAAAATTATAATTTAAGATTAAATAATTGTCTTCTATAAAAGAATAAAATTTTAATTTTTTGGAAAAATTATAGTTATAAAAAAATATATTAATATCAAAATGAAAGTTAATTTTAATAATAAAAAAAGTTTTTTTATTATTAAAATTTAAGCTATGGAATTTTAAGTTTTTAAGAATAAAAATATAAATGAGTATGGAATTCAAAATATTTGAACACTAGAAGAGTTACGATTAAAATCGTGATTCTAAAGTGTAGATTGGACTAAATAATAAAAAATAAGTTAATTTTGAGTTAATTGTGAATTACTTTATTGAGTTGAGAATAAAAGAATTAATTATAAAGAACATTCCGATATAGCTTTATTTGTATTTATTCTTAAAGCTTTTTATGTTAAAATATCCAATAAGGAAAAGCAATGAAAGAAATTCTTATCACTAATGATGATGGCTATGAGAGCAAAGGACTTAAAAAACTCATTAAAATGTTAAAAAAAGAATTTAAAGCCAAGATCACCATAGTAGCTCCTGCTAGTGAAAAATCAGCTTGTTCACATTCCATAACTCTAACTAAACCTTTGCGTTTTGTTAGAGTAGGAAAAAGATTTTACAAGCTTGATGATGGTACTCCAGCAGATTGTATTTATCTTGCACTTCACGCACTTTATAAAACACGCTTGCCTGATCTTGTAATCAGTGGGATTAACAAAGGAGCAAACGTAGGTGAAGATATTACCTACTCAGGAACTTGTGCAGGAGCTATGGAGGCGGTTTTACAAGGAATTCCTGCTATCGCTCTTTCTCAATTTTATAAAAAAAGCGAAAAAGAACTAGACTATAAAAATGCTTTAAAAATTACCAAAAAAATCATTCAAAATATTTTTGATAAAGGTTTTCCTTTGGAAAAAAAAGAATTTTTAAATATCAATTTTCCTGCAAAATCAAAAATCAAAGGCATTAAAATTTGTAAAGCAGGCAAAAGGGTTTATAATTTTGAAGCCCACTCAAATGTCAATCCAAGAGGAGTTGAGTATTATTGGCTTGCAGCAGCGAATTTAGACTTTGAAGATGAGAAAAATAGCGATATTGTCTTACTTAAAAAAGGCTACGCTACAATAACCCCTATAATGCTGGATCTTACAGCTTATGAAAAAATGAAAAAAGTTAAAAAATGGTTAAAGGCAAATGATGAATGATAGATTTACACGTATAAAATGGCTAGTTGGAGAAGAAAAATTTCAAAAAATTTCACAAACAAAAGTTTTGGTTTGCGGACTTGGTGGAGTGGGTGGAATTTGCGTTGATGCACTTTATCGTAGTGGTTTTAAAAACCTTACTTTAATCGATGCGGATAAATTTGAAATCACCAATCAAAATCGCCAAATTCATAGCGAAAATATAGGCGAAGAAAAAGCTAAAGTATTTGAAAGAATTTATAAGGCTAAAGGTATAGTCAGCAAAATCGATGAAGATTTTTTAGAAAAATTTGATTTAAGCGAGTTTGATCTTATCATAGATGCCATTGATGATATCCCTGCAAAAGTAGCTTTGGCTCATCTTATAGATTTTAAAAAACAAATTTTTATCTCTTCAACAGGTGGAGCTAGAAAGCTTGATCCAACACGCATTAAAACTACAAGTATTTTTAATACTCACGGCGATGCTTTAGCGAAAAAATTTCGTTATGAACTTAGAAAATCAGGCTTTAAGGGAAATTTTGATGTGGTATTTTCTGATGAAGAAGCACATTGTAAAGATTTAGGTTCTTTTATGGGTGTAACAGCTTCTTTTGGTTTGGCTTTAGCAAGTTTAGCAATGAGAAAAGTCTTATCAAAATATAAAGAGCAATGAGAAATTTTATTGTATTTATATTGTTTTTGAATATAGCCATTGGAGAGGATAAAATACTTGGTAATTTTTTTAAAGATTGTAATACAAGTGGGACTTTTATAGTCTTTGATGGAAAAAATTATGCAAGTAATGATTTTCAAAGAGCTAAACAAACCTTTTCTCCTGCTTCAACTTTTAAAATTTTTAATGCTTTAATTGCACTTGATAATGGTGTAGTTAGAGATACAAAGGAAATTTTCTATCATTATAAGGGTGAAAAAGTATTTTTGCCCTCTTGGAAACAAGATGCTAGTTTAAGCTCAGCCATAAAACGCTCTCAAGTGCCTGCTTTTAAAGAATTGGCAAGAAAAATAGGACTTAAAACCATGCAAGAAGGCTTAAATAAACTTTCTTATGGAAATACAAAAATTTCAAAAATCGATACCTTTTGGTTGGATAATTCTTTACAAATTTCTGCAAAAAATCAAGCTGATTTGCTTTTTAAACTTTCGCAAAATTCTTTACCTTTTTCCAAAAAAAGTCAAGAAGAAGTTAAAGAAATTATTCTTTTTAAGGAAGATAAAATCCAAAAAATTTATGCTAAAACAGGTTTTAATGATAATATCAATTTAGCTTGGATTGTTGGATTTGTAAAGACTGAAAACAAAATTTTATCTTTTGCTTTAAATGTTGATATAAAGGACATTAAAAATATTAAAATAAGGGAAGAATTATTAAATAAGTATTTAGCTAATTTTTCCAACAATAATAGGATTAAAAGCTTTTACTGAAAGTATGAGAGTATCGCCTATTTTTATATCTTGATAAGCTTTTAAAAATTCCTCTTCACTAAGAGTAATTTTAATAATGTCTTGATTTAAAAGCAAGGTTAAAACCACTAAAATATCACTTTTTTTAATTTCTAACAAAGTTGCACTCAAACGCAATTTTGCACTAATACTTGAATGAGTAAAAAATTCATTTTTAGGAAAATCCTTAATGATTTTTCCATTCCTAAGCTCTAAAATTCTATGACTTAACTTATAAATTTCAGCTAAATCATGACTTACCAATAAAGTACTTATCTTAAAATACTCTAAAATTTTAGCCAATTCATCTTGTAAATTGGCGCGCATTTTAAAATCCAAAGCACTCAAAGGCTCATCTAAAAGCAAAATTTTTGGTTCCCTTGCTAAAGCTCTTGCTAAAGCTACTCTTTGTGCTTGTCCTCCGCTTAAATGTTTAGGATAAATTTTAGCTAAATTTTCAAGTCCCATTAAGGCTAAAAGCTCGCTAACCTTTGCTTTAGAACTAGCGGCATAGGCGATATTTTCTTTTACATTCATATTTGGAAAAAGCGCATAATCTTGAAAAACAAAACCAATTTTTCTTTTTTGCAAAGCTAAACTAAAATTTTTTGAAGAATCAAACCAAAGTTCATTATCTACTTCTATACGCCCCAATTTAGGCTTTATAAGTCCTGCTATGATTTTTAAAAGAGTGGTTTTTCCTGCTCCACTTTCGCCAAAAAGTGCGGTAATTTTTCCTGATTCTATATCTTTTTTAAAATTTAAATCCAGTCTTCCTTTGGCGGTATTCATAGGATGATTGATATCAATTTTTATCATTGAAAACTCATTTTTTTATTGACAAAATAAAGACTAAAAAGCACTAAAAAAGAAAAAATAAACAATATAAAAGCATATTGATGGGCTAAGCTATAGTTTAAGATCTCAAGCTCATCATAAATAGCTATACTAGCTACTAAAGTTTCACCTTGTTTATGTCCTCCTATCATCATCACGACTCCAAATTCACCCACAGTATGGGCAAAACTCATCGCACAAGCACTAAAAATTCCTGCTTTAGAATTAGGCAAAATCACTCTAAAAAGAGTGTAAATTTTACTTTTACCTAAACTATAAGAAGCATCGAGTAAATTTGGATTGATCGATGAAAAGGCACTTTGCAAAGGATTTACCATAAAAGGCAAAGAAAAAATCAAAGAAGCAAAAACAAGACCTTCAAAACTAAAAACCAAAGAAAGATTAAAATATTCTTTTAAAACTTGCCCTAAAAAACTATTAGCCGAAAAAGTTACAAGCAAATAAAATCCCAAAACACTAGGAGGTAAAATCAAAGGCAAAGAAATAAAGCTTTGAAGGATTGTTTTAAAAGGAAAACGCACAAAACTTAACAAATAAGCTAAAAAAACACCGATAAAAAAAAGAATAAAAGTCGTGATAAAAGCAAGTTTAAAAGTAAGATAAAGGGTTTGTAAAAAAGCTGGTTCAAGCACTATGACTCCTTAATACAATATCATTTGCTTTTACAAAACAAAGCCATTCTTGATTTTCACAAAGTTCAAGTTCTAAGGCTTTTTCTTTGGTGATGATACTAGAAAGCTCATTACCCTTAAAATCAAAAAATACCTGATACAAAAGTTCGCCTTTTTTAATTTTTGTAATTTTAGCTAAAAAAGAATTTTCAACACTTAAAAGAGTTTTGCTTGTGCTAAAACAAAGCTCATGCTCTTTAAAAAGAAGTTCTACACTCGCACCAATTTTTAAATTTTCTAAAGACTTTAATTCAAGCATTAAAACACTAAAAATCACTTCTTTAGAAAGTATTTTAACAATAACTATATCCTCTTGATTTAAAAGCTCGTAAATTTGTCCTTTTATAAGGTTCATGGTGTGCTAAATCCGTATTTTTTAAAAATCTCTTTTGCTTTTGAAGAGCTAATAAATTCACTAAATTCAAAGGCTAATTTTTTATCCTTAGCATATTTTGTGATGACATAACTTTGCTCTAAAGGACTAAAATACTTTGGATTAATAATACTTGTTTTACCTTTAGGATGATTGATAGGAGAAACTAAAGAATAAGCCACTATAGCTATATCTGCATTTTTACTATCTACATGTAAAACAGGCACTGAGATATTTTCGCCTAAAACGATTTTGTCTTTAAAAAGCTCATTTAAATCCAAATTTTCAAGCACTTCTTTAGCTGCTACTCCATAAGGAGCTACTTTAGGATTGGCTATGCTTAGATGCGTGATTTTACCTGCCTTTTCTTTTAAATTTTCAATGCCTCTTTGGAGTAAATTTTCATCCAAACTATACAAAGCCAAAACTCCTAAAACATAAACTTTTGGCTTTATTAAGGCATTTTTATCATCATAAATAGCCTTAGTATATTTAGTATCCGCTGAAAAAAAGAGATCAAATTCTCTTCCTTGTTTTAAAAGTTCATAATATTTTCCAGAAGCACCAAAAACCAATTCTATTTTATCTTCTGGATGTGTTTTCAAAAACTCATCTTTAACTTCACTCATTGCCTTTGAAGCTGAAGAAGCTACAAAAATGCTTAAATTTTGTGCATTTAGATGTAAGGTAAAAAACAAAATCCCAAAAAATACTATAAACTTTTTCATTTAGTTTTCCTTGTGTAAAAATTTAATTTTTGGATTATAACACAAAAAATTCATTTTATATCATTTTTGCATAAAATAAATACAGGATGATAAGTGAGTTTGTTTTGAAATTTTTCTTCAAATTCTTTTAAAAAACTTTTATTTAAAGGATAAAATCCTAAAGAATTTACACCGCTAAATTTTAAATGCCTAAAAACATCTAAAGCATTATCAAAGCTTAATTCTATGAGTTCTTGAGTAATTTTTACCTCATTAAAATAGACTTTAAAAATTTGCTCTAATTCATTTAAGCTAAAATAATTTAAACCAAAACCCGTGCTTTGCTTGATTTCTTTTAAATTTTGTTCTGCAAAAGTAGAAAGAAGTAAAATCCCATTTTGATTTAGCATATCCCTAAGACTTGGTAAAATGCGTTTTAAATCAAGCCATTGCAAAGTTGCATTTGAAACAATAAGATCAAATTTCTCTTTACTTAAATCTTGTTTTGCAATTTCGTTCATATCAAAAATTAAAATATTAGAATTTTCTTTAAAATCTAAAATATCGTTTTTTAAATATTCATCAAAAGTAATGAAATTTTGAAGTTTTTTGCTCAATTCACCTCTACCGCAACCAAATTCAAACACTTTTTCAAAATGTGAAATTTTTAAATCTTTTAAAATTTCACAAAGTTTTAAACCCATAAAATCTTGCACTTTTGCATGTTTTTCATAATCTTTTGCTTTTAAAAAATTCAAATTTCATCCCAAGTTTTAAAATCAAAAAAAGCAAAATGCGGTTCATCTAAAAAAATAAGTTTTGAAAAAGCATTTTTTAAAGTATTTGGTGGAAAAATTTTATCTTCTTTACTTGAATAAACCTTATCCCAAAGCAAATTTTCTTCTTGTTTTGTTAAAGCAAAGTCAAAAAGTTTTTCAAGTTCTATTTTTAAAGCTTTTTCATCTTTAAAAATAAAATCTTTGACTAAGCTTTTGCGTTCTTCAAATAAAACTTCTTTGAAATTTTCTAATTTAAAATTTTGCAGGGTTTTTTTAAAAATTGTAGGATGAATTCCTTTTGATTTATCTATACCTAAATTTGTGCCATTTATGGCTATTTTTTGTTTAAAATTAAGCTCTTTTAAAAGTCTATTTGCTACGCAAACCCCCATAGAAAAAGCGATTAAAAAAAGTTCATCAAAAGCTTTGAAATCAAAATTTAAATCAAAATTTTCATAATCATAAAATAAAATCACATTTTTATTGCTTTTTAAATGCGAAAAATGACTAGGATGTGAAGCAAATCCCCCAAATATCACTATAAGTTTTTTTGAATCAGGATTTTTACATAAAAATTCATATTTCATAAAAGCTCTATTATCCTTTCAAGTTCTTCTGTGTTAAGTCCTGCATGTAAGGAAAAACGAATTCTGGCTTTATTCTTTGGCACGGTAGGTTCTTTGATCGCAGGAGCAAAAAATCCAGCTTTTTGGAGTTTTTGTGAAATTTCTAAGGCTTTTTTATTTTCACCTAAAAGCAAGCAAATAATATAAGCATCGCCTAAAACAGTGTGATTTTTTTCTTGCAATTTACTTTTAAAAAAAGTACTTAAAAACTCTAATTTTTCTCTTTCTTTCTTAAAATAAGGCATTTTTTTAAAAATAAATTGCGTCCAAGCTACATTAATAGGTGGCAAGGCTGTAGAATAAATAAAAGCTCTAGCTTTGTTGATGAAAAATTTTTTATATTTTTCATCACATATTATACAAGCACCTATGGAAGCAATGGCTTTACCAAAGGTAAAAACCAAAAAATCCACTTCATTTTCCAAGGCTAGTTTTTTAACAAGCCCCAAACCTTCTTCATCAAAACAACCCACGCTGTGTGCTTCATCTATATAAAGCTTAATTTTATCATAACGTCTTTTAAGCTCACACAAAGTTTTAAAATCGCTAAAATCTCCATCCATACTAAACAAAGCTTCGCTTAAAACGATGATATTTTCATATTTATCATAATGTTTTTGGATTAAACTCTCTAAATGATTCATATCTTTATGATGAAAACGAAAAAAATCAGCTCCGCCAAGTCTTAAACCATCAATCATACTTGCATGAATAAATTTATCGGTTAAAAAAAGCGTCTTAGAAACGCTAGAAAGTGCTGCTATACAAGAGATATTTAGATGATAACCACTATTAAAATGTAAAATTTCCTTATCTTTAAATTTAGTCTTTAAAAAACTTTCTAATTCTTCATAAATTTCAAAATTTCCACTCAAACTTCTTGAACTCGAACTTGAAAAAAATAAATCTTGCTCTTTTAAGGTGTTCAAAAACTCAGCTTTTAACTCTTTAGAAGACGCCAAATAAAGATAATCATTTCCTGCTAAATTTAAAAGTTTTTGATCTTGCTTATAAACAAATTTATTTTCATGTTTTAAAGGCGTTAGAGTTCTTAGATTGTGATTTTGCTCTAGATCTTGCAAAATTTTTTCAAGCTTCATTTTTTTCCTGTAAATTTAAAAATTTAAAGTATTATTTTGCCAAAATATTTTTAAAAAAGAAGTTATGATGCAAAATCAAATCTTAAAAAATCTCGATTTAAAACACATTTGGCACCCTTGCACACAAATGAAAGATCACGAAACTTTACCTTTAATCCCTATAAAAACAGCAAAAGGCGTGTGGCTTTATGATTTTGATGATAAAGCTTATATGGATTGTGTGAGTTCTTGGTGGGTAAATCTTTTTGGTCATTGTAATGAAAAAATCGCAAATGCCATTAAAAAACAAGTTAATGAGCTTGAACATGTGATTTTAGCAGGTTTTACACATGAGCCTATCATCAAACTTTCGGCTAGACTTTGTGAAAAAGTGGGGCGTGATTTTAATAAATGTTTTTATGCAGATAATGGCTCAAGTGCCATTGAAGTAGCACTTAAAATGAGTTTTCATTATCATTTAAATAAAGGTTTGAAAAAAAATAAATTTTTATCCCTAAGCAATTCCTATCATGGTGAAACCTTAGGGGCTTTAAGCGTAGGCGATGTTGCGCTATATAAAGATACTTACAAAGCCTTGCTTTTAGAGTGTTTAAGCACTCCTGTGCCACAAGGTAAAGACTATACTAAAGAGCTTGAAATTTTAAAAGATATTTTAGAAAAACACTCGAGTGAAATTTGTGCTTTTATTCTTGAACCCTTGGTGCAATGTGCGGGAAATATGCACATGTATGAAGTTGGTTTTATCGATGAAGCGATCAAGCTTTGCCATGATTTTAATGTGCAAGTGATTTTTGATGAAATTGCAGTGGGTTTTGGACGCACAGGAACTTTGTTTGCCTTGCATCAATGCAAACAAAGCCCTGATTTTATCTGTCTTTCAAAGGGAATTACAGGAGGATTTATGCCTCTTTCTGTGGTGCTTACAAAGGATGAAATTTATAATGCCTTTTATGCACCTTATAGCGAGCAAAAAGCCTTTTTACATTCTCATAGTTATACAGGAAATACTCTAGCTTGTGCAGCGGCTAATGCGGTTTTAGATATCTTTGAAAATGAAAATATTTTAGAAAAAAATCAAATTTTAAGCGCCTTTATCCAACAAGAATTTTCAAAACTTAAAAAATTTGATTTTTTAGGAAATTTTAGAACTTGCGGAATGATTAGTGCTTTTGATATTTTAAGTTATAAATATGAACGCGTGGGGCTTTTTGTATTTCAAAAAGCCTTAGAAAAAGGTTTGCTTTTAAGACCTTTGGCAAATACGATTTATTTTATGCCTCCTTACATCATCACAAAAGAACAAATCGTTTATGTAGTAGAGAGTTTAGAGCAGATTTTTAAGGAATTTTAAGTTGTAAAATTTCTTGCATTTGTTCTTTAAAATCTTTATTTAAAATACTATTTTCATCAAAAAAATCAAGATTGATTATAGGAATTTTTGCATAATTTTTTATAAAATCATCTTGTAAGATATCTTTTTTACCCATCATCACAAGGGCTAAAATATTGATATTTCTTTGCTTTAAAGCTTCAATGCTAAGCAAGATATGATTAATACTTCCAAGATAGTATTTTGCTACTAAAATCGTAGGGTGTTTAAAAATATTCATAAAATCAATCATAGTGTAATTTTCATCCATAGGAGAAAAAAGCCCACCCGCAAGCTCAATAAGTAGGTTTTTGCTTTTTGGTAAAATGATATCTAAGGCTTTATAATCAAGCTTTTCTTTGATTTTTCCAAGATGAGGAGAAGCTGGAGTTTGCAAAAAAATACCTTCTTTAAAAATCTTTGTTTTTGGGCTAAATTTTGCAATAAAATCGCTATCTGTTGGAGTTCCTGCTTGAATGAGTTTAAAATAGTCATAGTTAAAATTCGCGCAAAAAGCTGCACTAAAATGTGTTTTTCCTACATCAGTATGTATTCCACTCACATAAATTTGCACAAAAAATCCTTAAGAAAGAAATTTTAAACCTACTGTACAAGCAATAATCACAGCGATTAAAAAAAGTTTTAAAAAACTTTTACTTTCTTTATAAAAAAGTACTCCTATCATTACCCCACCAGCAGTTCCAGCTCCTGTCCATATAGCATAAGCAACACTCATAGCGATATTTTGCATACTTAAGCTTAAAAAAGTAAAAGAAAATCCAAAACACACAATCAAAGCCAAAAGGTAAAGCTTGTTTTTAGTGCTTACAAGTTCTTTCATGATCACCACACCAAAAATTTCACAAGCAGTAGCTAAAAACAAATAAAACCATTCCATAACTAAGCTTCCTTGCTTACCCATTTAAGGGCTATAATGCTTAAAAGTAAAATCGCTATAAGCACAAGTTTAACTATAGAAACAGCCTCGTTAAAAATAAACATTTCATTTAAAACCACCCCAACAGTGCCAATGCCTACAAAAACACTATAAGTAATACTTACTTCAAGTCTTTCACAAGCTTTTAAAAAGCAAGTAAAAGAAATACAAACCCCAATGGCTGTTAAAATATAGTGCCAAATTTCTGTAGAATACTTAAGTCCGCTTACCCAAAAGCATTCTATAATCCCACCTAAGATTATTAAAAACCAAGCTATATTGATATTGAATTTTTCATTCACATGAAGCCTTAAATTAACATAATTTATAAAACAAATTATATCTTAAAGAAATTAAAAGAAGCTATAAATTTACTTTTCCATAAGCCAAAATTAGATATAATCAAAGCTCATTTTTTAAGAAAGGACAAAAGATGTTAGAAGGTATCGTTAGAGAGAGTATCGGTAGAAAAGCTGCTAAAGCTTTAAAAAGAGATGGTTATCTAATCGCAAACATCTATGGAAAAGGATTAGAAAACATCAATGCCGCTTTTAAAGTAAATGAGTTTATTAAGGAAGTTCGTAAAAAAACTACTTTAATTTTTGATGTAAAAGTAGGTTCTCAAACTTTAAGCGTTGTAGTTGTGGATTATCAAAAAGATCCTGTAACTGCAGAACTTAAACATGTGGATTTAAAAGTTGCACAAAAAGGTGTGATTTCTAAATACATGGTTCCAGTTAAAATCACAGGAACAGCTATAGGTCTTAAAAATAAAGGTGTTTTAATCCAATCAAAAAGAAGATTAAAAGTAAAATGTGCAGCTGAAAATTTGCCAAATTTCTTCGAACTTGATGTAAGTAAGCTTGATGTGGGTGATGCTTTGCTTGTTCGTGATATTGTAGTTCCTGCGGGAGTAACTATGATTGATGCTGATAGAGTAGCGGTTGTAGGTGTAGAAAAAGCTAGATGATTTTAGTCGTAGGGCTTGGCAATATAGGCGTAGAGTATGAAAATACCCGTCATAATGTCGGTTTTATGCTAATTGACTTGCTTTTAAAAGAAAGCAATTTTACAAATCTTACAAACTCTAAATTTAAAGGAGAACTTTTTAAAATAGGTTCTTCTTTGCTTCTTCTTAAACCTAGTACTTATATGAATAATTCAGGACTTAGTGTAAAAGCAGTGAATGATTTTTATAAATGCGAAAGAATGATAGTTATCCATGATGATATAGATATAAATTTAGGAGCCTTGCGCTTTAAAAAAGGCGGTTCAAGTGGTGGACATAATGGGCTTAAAAGCATAGATACTTTATGTGGAAATGATTATGAAAGAGTGCGTATAGGAGTGGGAAAGGGTGAAAATGTGATTTCCCATGTTTTGGGCAAGTTTAAAGCCGAAGAAGAAATAACTTTAAGCAAAGTTTTAGAGCATACAAAAAAAGCTTTGCTTGAGCTTATTGAAAATGATGATTTGTCTGCTATATCATCTAAATACAGCCTAAAGGCTTAAGATGTGGATATTTTTTCGTTTTATTTCAGGGATTTATCTAAAAAATTTTTTTATTATATTTTTTTCTTTACTTGGTTTTTATTGTGGTATTGATTTGCTCTTAAATTTTAAAGATCTACCAAAAGCCGCAAATCTTGATTTGCTTTATATTATGTTTTTATCTTTCTCGGCAGTACCTTATGTATTACCCATTTCTTTGATTTTTGCCTTGGTAGTTTCTTTGATTTCCATGATCAGGGCAAATGAATTTGTAAGTCTTTATGCATTAGGACTGAGCAGAAATTATGTTATTTTATTTCCTTTTTTATGGGCTTTATTTTTTTGTTGTATTTATATAGGATTGAATTTTACTTCTTTTGCTTATGCAAATGATTATAAGAGAAATATTTTAAAAAATGGCACTATTATGAATCAAAGTGGAGAAGTGTTTTTGAAATTTAACAATAATTTTGTTTATATTTCAAAGATAAATCATGGACAAAATAGTGCTCAAAATATAAAAATTTTTAATATCAATGATTTAAATTTAAGCTCTTTTGTAAGTGCTAAAAATGCCCATTTTGAAGGTGAAAGTTGGATTTTGCGAGATGGTAATATTACATTATTACCTAAAAATTATGAACTTGCTAATGATGGTTTAAAGATACAAGATTTCTCCGAGCTTAAATCACTTGAGGGTTTTAAACCAAAGATTATAGAAGGGGTTGCTAGTAATAGTGATTATTCAATATCTGACGCACTTGAAAGTTTTGAGCTTTTTAAGGCGCAAAATGTCAATACAGATGCTCTTAAAATCAATCTTTATAAATTTGTTTTTACTCCTTTTTTTGCACCATTTTTAATGCTTATTATGTATTATTTTTTTCCTGTAATAGCAAGATTTTTTAATCTTGCTTTTGTAACTTTTATAGCTTTTGTAGTGACTTTGATGATTTGGGGAGTCTTGTTTTTGCTTACTAGATTAAGCGAAAATAGTGTGATTGCAAGTGAAATTGGCATTGTAGTGCCTATTATAATTTTGGGTTGTTTAAGTGCTTATATGTATTATAAGCATCGATAAATTAAGCTTTGTGTAGTAAAATTATAAAAATTAAAGGTTAAATATGGATTATAAACAATTAAAGCAAGAATTTAATACTCCTTTTTATATTTACAATTTTGATTTCATAAAAGAGCGTTTTTTAAATCTCAAAGAGGCTTTTAAGGCTAGAAAATCTCAAATTTTTTATGCTGTAAAAGCCAATTCAAATTTAAGTTTGTTGCAAATGCTTGCAAATTTAGATAGTGGATTTGATTGTGTGAGTATAGGCGAGGTAAAGCGTGCCTTAAAAGCAGGGGCAAAAGCTTATAAGATTATTTTTAGTGGAGTAGGAAAAACCAAAGAAGAGTTAAGACAAGCTTTAGAATATGATATTTTATATATTAACCTTGAAAGCGAAGCTGAAATGATGCTTTTAGAAAGTGTGGCTAAAGAACTTAATCTAAAGGCAAGAATTAGTATTCGTGTTAATCCAAATGTTGATGCAAAAACTCATCCTTATATTTCTACAGGATTAAATGAAAATAAATTTGGTGTTGAAATTGATATAGCAAGAAAAATGTATCTTTATACAAAAAATTCATCTTTTTTAGAGCCTGTTGGAGTGCATTTTCATATAGGTTCGCAACTTTTAGATATTTCTCCTATTCATGAAGCAGCAGCCATTGTCGCAAAACTTGTAAGAGAGTTAAAAGCCTTGCAAATCGATCTTAAATTTTTTGATATAGGCGGTGGCTTGGGTGTGGCTTATGAAAAAGATGAGTGTGAAGTTGATCTTTATAATTATGCACAAGGTATATTAGCACAACTTCATGGGCTTGATTTAACCATAGGAATGGAGCCTGGAAGGTATTTAGTTGCTAAAAGTGGAGAATTTGTTTGTTCAGTACTTTATGAAAAACAAAATAAAACCAAGCGTTTTGTTGTAGTAGATGGAGCGATGAATGATCTTATACGCCCAAGTTTATACGAGGCTTATCATGAAATAATCTTACCTTATACTCAAGCCCAAGAGAGTTTATGTGATGTTGTAGGTGGAATTTGTGAGAGTGGAGACTTTTTTGCTAAAGCAAGGTCTTTACCTAGCACTCAAAGTGGTGATATAATGGTTATTAAAAATACTGGAGCTTATGGTTTTAGCATGAGTAGTAACTACAATACTCGTAATAAAGTTTGCGAATTAGCCCTTGAAGAAGGACAGGTAAGATTGATCCGTCAAAGAGAAAATTTTGAAAATCAAATCGTTTTAGAAGAGAAATTTTTAAAGGCTTAAAATGTTTTTTTTAGATGTTCAAGGGACTTTAATTTCTGATCATGATAAGAGTTTAATCCATGGTGCTAAAGAATTGATCGATTTTTTAAATGCAAAAAATCTTCCTTATGTTATTATTACTAACAATACAAAAAAACTTGATTTTTTAGAAAAATTACAGCAAAAAGGATTGGCTATAAAAGAAAATGCTTATATTGATCCTTTTAGCGTTTTAAAACACCTTTTAAAACCTTGTAAAGTTGTGGCTTTTGGTGCAGATGAGTTTGTAAAAAGTCTTGAAAATCTTGGTTTTGAACTTGATTTTGTAAATCCTAGTGCTGTGCTTGTAGCTAGTTATGATGATTTTAAATTTAAAGATTTTGCTAGTATGATAGAATTTGCTAGAAGAGAAGTTAGGTTTATAGCTATGCACGAAACTAGCATTTATAAAAAAGATGGCAGGCCTTATCCTGGTGTAGGTAGCATTATGGCTATGCTTAAAAATGCTATTGATTTTAAATACGAGGTTGTGGGTAAGCCTAGCATTGCTTTTTATAAAGAAGCTTTAAATTTGATAAGAAGACAAAATTCAAAAATCGATTTTGAAGATATTAAAATCATTAGTGATGATTTTAGAGGAGATTTGCTTAAGGCAAAAGAACTCGGCATGAAAACCTTGTTAGTTTTAAGCGGCAAAATAAGCGACACAAAAGGGCTTGATACGGATTTGCTTGATGGAGTTTATCCTAGTGTTTTTGAGTTTTTAAAGGAGCTAAAATGCTAAATTTAGAAGAATTTAGAAATAAAATCGATGCGGTTGATGATAAAATTTTAGAACTTTTAAACGAAAGAATGACTTATGTTAAAAGCATAGGCGAGCTTAAACAAAGTAGCGGGGGAAGTATTTATCGTCCTGAGCGCGAAAGAGCCATTATCAATCGTTTAAAAAATGCAAATTTAGGACTTTTAGATCAAAATGCCATAGAGGCAATTTATCAAGAAATTTTTGCAGTTTCAAGAAATTTAGAAATGCCTCAAACTATAGCTTATTTAGGGCCTGAAGGAACTTATACTCATCAAGCAGCAAGAAGTCGTTTTGGAGCGATGAGTCGTTATATAGCCTTGGCTAATATCGAAGATGTTTTTAAAGAGTTAAGCAACAAAGAAGCAAAATACGGTGTTGTGCCTATAGAAAATAATACCGAAGGTGCAGTAGGTATTACTTTAGATTGTCTAGGTAGGTATAATGAGCTTAAAATTTTTGGTGAAATTTATATGGATATTCATCATTCTTTTGTGGGAATTAATGAAAATTTAAAAGAAATCAAACGTATTTATTCGCATCCACAAGGTTATAATCAATGTCGTAAATTTTTAGAAAGTCATGAACTTAGTGCTATAGAATTTGTTCCTTCAAAATCTACAGCTAATGCGGCTTATCTAGCTTCGCAAGATAAATATGCAGCAGCAATTTGCTCTAAAATAGCGGCTAAGCTTTATAATGTGCCTGTGCTTTTTGATAAAATAGAAGATAATGCAGCCAATAAAACAAGATTTTTAATTTTAAGCGATATTAAAAATCCTAAAATGCCAAATTGTAAAACTTCTATTTTAGCACACACAGCACATAAACCTGGGGGGCTTAGCTTTTTATTAGAGCAGTTTAAAAAAGAAAATATCAATCTTACCAAGCTTGAATCTCGTCCTGTAAAATCAAAAGAATTTTTACACAGTTTTTATATAGATTTTGAAGGGCATATTGATGATGAAAATGTAAAAAAAGCTTTAAAAGATATACAAGAGATTGTTTGGCTTGGATCTTATTTATCAGGAGAGAAAGATGAAATTTAATGAATTTTTAAATCATTTAAGCAATTATGAACCCGGCAAAGATATAGAAGTTATTGCTAAAGAATATGGCGTTAAAGAAGTGATAAAATTAGCAAGTAATGAAAATCCTTTTGGCACGCCACCAAAAGCTATAGAATGTTTAAGACAAAATGCAAACAAAGCCCATCTTTACCCTGATGATAGTATGATAGAACTTAAAAGCACATTGGCTCAAAAATACAAAGTTCAAAATGAAAATATTATTATCGGTGCAGGCAGTGATCAAGTGATTGAATTTGCTATACATGCTAAGTTAAATTCTAAAAATGCTTTTTTGCAAGCTGGAGTTACCTTTGCTATGTATGAAATTTACGCCAAACAATGCGGTGCAAAGTGCTATAAAACTCAAAGCATTACTCATAATTTAGATGAGTTTAAAAAGCTTTATGAAACGCACAAAGATGAAATTAAACTCATTTTCTTATGCTTGCCAAACAATCCTTTAGGCGAGTGTTTGGATGCAAGTGAAGTGACCAAATTTATTAAAGGTGTGGAGGAGGATTGTTTAGTTGTGATTGATGCAGCTTATAATGAATTTGCAAGTTTTAAAGATAGCAAAAAACATTTAGAACCTTGTGAATTGATTAAAGAATTTGACAATGTACTTTATTTGGGAACTTTTTCTAAGCTTTATGGATTAGGAGGCTTACGCATTGGTTATGGCATAGCTGATGCTAGTATTATTAGTGCATTTTACAAGCTTCGTGCGCCTTTTAATGTGAGCAATCTTGCTTTAAAAGCAGCAGTTGCAGCAATGGATGATGATGAATTTACTGAAAAAACTTTAGAGAATAATTTTTCTCAAATGGAGCTTTATAAAGAATTTGCTAAAAAACATAATATCAAAATCATTGATAGTTATACAAATTTCATCACTTATTTTTTTGATGAAAAAAATAGTACAGATTTGTCTGAAAAATTGCTTAAAAAGGGTATAATAATAAGAAATTTAAAAAGCTATGGTTTAAATGCTATACGCATTACTATAGGAACATCTTATGAAAATGAAAGATTTTTTACAGAATTTGATAAGATTTTAAGATAGATATAAATCAAATAAAAATATGTAAAATTCGCCAAACTAAGGGATGAGAATTAATGGATTTTAAAAATATGTTTCATCAAATTGGGCAACTTTATCAAAATTTAACTCGCAAGCAGCGTATAGTGATTGCTGCATCTATTGTAGTGGTGGTTGGGTTTTTGGTTTTTTTAGCTTTATTTCGCGGAAGTGGTAGTAATGCAAATAATGGATATGCAGTTTTAGTTGAAAATGTAAGTCCAAGTTCTTCTGCTGCAATTGTAGCTAAACTTGAACAAAATAATATTCCCTATAAATTAGAAAGTGAAAATAAAATTTTAGTTCCACAAGATCAGGTTTATCGTCAAAGAATGTTTATTGCAAGCGAAGGTCTTATAAAAGATAGTCGCGTGGGTTTTGAAGCTTTTGATACTCAAGCTTTTGGAGCTACAAATGAAGAACAAAAGGTAAAATACCAAAGAGCCATAGAAGGCGAACTTGCAAGAACTATTGAGACTTTAGAACCTATTCGTAGCGCTGTTGTACACATAGCATTTCCTAAAGATAGTGTTTTTACCGAAAGGCAAATTCCGCCTACAGCTTCAGTTGTTGTTAATGTTCGCGAAGGCTTAAAGCTTACTAGAAAACAAATTGATGGTATAAAAAATATTGTTTCAGCGGCGGTTCCAAAACTTACTAAAGAAAATGTTAAGATTAGTGATCAAAGTGGTGTGCCTTTAGATGAGCAAGAAGCATATGAAGATGATTTGGTTCGTGCGCAAATTAAATTTAAAAGTGATCAAGAAAAAGCTTTAGAAGATAAGATTATAGAAAATTTAGCTCCTTTTGCAGGTGGTATGGATAAAGTAAAAGTGAGTGTAAATATAGATTTTGATTTTTCCAAGCAAGAATCTCAAAGTGAAATTTATGATCCAAATCCTATAGTGCGTAGCGAGCAAACTTTAAACGAGGAAAGAACAGGTAGAAAAGATCCAGAAATTCAGGGTGTTCCAGGTGCTGTTTCTAATATAGGTCCTGTTGAAGGACTTGACAATAAGGGTCAAATTGACACTTATAAAAAAAATCAAGTTACTACGAATAATGAACTTTCTAAAACTATTACAAATACCAAAAAACAATTTGCAACAGTTTTACGCACTTCAGCAGCTGTTACTATAGATGGAAAATATCAAGATGTGGTTGATGAAAATGGGGATGTGAAAAGCGAATATGTTCCATTAACCAAAGAAGAGCTTGCAAGTGTTGAGAGTATAGTTAAAAATACTATTAATTTTAGTGCTACTAGAGGTGATAGTGTTGTAGTTCAAAATTTACCATTTCATCGTGAGTCGATTAGAGTTGAGAGTAAAGTTAAAACTTTTTATAATCGTTTTATTGAGCCGTTTATTCCACCGGTTAAGTATTTTATTGCAGCGATTTTACTTTTTATTTTTTACAAAAAAGTTATTACTCCATTTACTCAAAAAATGCTTGAAGATGTCGCAGCGCAAGAAGAAATGCAGCAAGGTCCAAATGCTGTTTTAGATGATGTTGAAGATACTTTGGAAAAAATGAATGCAGCAAGGAAAAAAGTTGAAGAACAACTTGGTTTTGGAGATAATTTCAATGAAGATTCTATCCAGTATGAGGTTTTGCTTGAAAAATTGCGTGGTTTGGTAAGTGATAAAAGCGAGGAAATTGCTGCACTTTTGCAAAATTTAATTCAAAACGATAGTGAATTTGGTGAAAAGGATATGTGATGATAAAGCTAAGTGAAGAACAAAAAATGGTCTATGATGATTTATCGATGCCTGAAAAGGTGGCGATATTTCTTATACAACTTGGCGAAGATGCAACAACTTCTGTGTTTTCACATATGGAAATTGATGTAATTACAGAAATTTCACGTTATATTGCTATGGCTAAAAATGTTGATAGATCCGTAGCTACTGCAGTTTTAGAAGAATTTTACACTCTGCTTCAATCAAATCAATATATTAAAAGCGGTGGTTTGGAATATGCTAAAGAAATACTTTTTCGTACTTTTGGACCAGAGATTGCAAATAAAATTCTTGAAAAACTCACTAAAAGTATGGAGAATAATCAAAATTTTGCTTATTTGGCGCAAATTAAACCACAGCAACTTGCAGACTTTATTACCAAAGAGCACCCACAAACCATCGCTCTTATTTTGGCACACATGGATTCTATTCATGCGGCAGAAACTTTAGAGTATTTTAGTGATGAATTAAGGGCTGAGGTGGTTATAAGAATGGCAAATCTTGGCGATATTTCTCCAAGTATTATTAAAAGAGTTTCTGCAGTGCTAGAAAGCAAGCTTGAAAGTCTTACCTCTTATAAGGTTGAAGTGGGCGGCCCAAGAGCAGTAGCAGAAGTGCTTAATCGTTTGGGTCAAAAAGCAAGCAAATCAACCATTACTTATATTGAACAAAGTGATGAACGCTTAGCAGAGACTATTAAAGAGCTTATGTTCACTTTCGATGATATACAAAAACTTAGTACTCAAGCTATAAGAGAAATTTTAAAAGTAGCTGATAAGCGTGATTTAATGATAGGTTTAAAAGGCGCAAGTGAAGAGTTAAAGCAAAAATTCTTAGCCAATATGTCTACGCGTGCAAGCGAAGCTTTTCTTGAAGAAATGGGTTTTTTGGGTGCTGTGCGTGTTAAAGATGTTGAAGATGCACAAAGAAAGGTTGTTGAAGTGGTGCAAAAACTTGCAGAACAAGGTCTTGTTCAAACAGGCGATGCGGATGAAATGATAGAGTAGGTGAGAGATGGTTAATCGTAGCAATGTAATTTCTGGTGGGGCTTCTGATCAGCATGTTGTTGAAGGATATCGTTTTAAAGTTATTTCAGAATTTGATAATCATATAGGTGAAAAAAAACATACTCAAACTCCAGATGAAGAAAATGCTAATATATCTTTAAATGATGAAAAACCAGTCGAAGAAAATCATGCTATTGCCCCTACGCAAGCTGTTATGGAAACTCAAATTCCAACATTTCAACCAAGTTTTGTTGAAGATTTGCTTAAAAAAACAGATGAAATGTCAAGCAATATTATTAAACTTCAAATGCAAATAGAAAGTCAAGAGAATGAATTTAATAACCGCTTAAATTCAGAACTTGAAAATGCTAAAGAAAAATTTGCCAAAGAAGGTTATGAGAAAGCAAAAGAAGAATTTCAAAAGGAATTGAGTGATTTTAAAGATAAGTATTTAAAAAGTATAGCCAAGCTCGATAATGCTTGTGAAAATCTTGAAAATTTTATAGAAAAAAACGAGAAAGAATTAGCAGATACTGCTATAGATATCGCTAAAGAAGTAATCTTAAAAGAACTTGAACTAAATTCAAGTAAGATAGCTTATGCTTTGGCCAAAGATTTAATCGGCGAGCTTAAGGGTGCTAGTGCAATTGAGCTTAAGGTTAATGCAGAGGATTATGAGTATTTAAAAGAGCAATTTGATCAGAATGCTCATATTAAAATAAGTCTTGATGATGCAATTAGCAAAGGAAGTGTTATTATTATAAGTGACGCAGGCAATATAGAATCCAATCTTAACTCTCGTCTAACTAAAATTAAAAAAATGGTGAATAATGAGTAAAAAATTTGCCCATACTCAAGAAGAGTTAGAAAAGCTAAGTTTAAAAGAATTAGAAAATTTAGCAGCATCTATACGTGAAAAAATCATACAAGTTGTGAGTAAAAATGGTGGACATTTAAGTTCAAATTTGGGTGCTGTAGAACTTAGTATAGCAATGCATTTGGTTTTTGATGCAAAAAAAGATCCTTTTATTTTTGATGTGTCACATCAATCTTATACACACAAGCTTTTAAGCGGAAAAGAAGAAATATTTGATACTTTAAGACAAATCAATGGTTTAAGTGGTTATACAAAACCTAGCGAGGGAGATTATTTTGTAGCAGGGCATTCTAGCACCTCTATTTCTTTGGCAGTAGGTGCTTGTAAGGCCATTGCTTTAAAGGGTGAAAAACGTATTCCTGTTGCTTTGATTGGAGATGGTGCTTTAAGTGCGGGTATGGCCTATGAGGCTTTAAATGAATTGGGTGATTCTAAATTTCCTTGCGTAATACTTTTAAATGATAATGAAATGAGTATTTCAAAACCAATTGGAGCAATTTCAAAGTATCTTTCTCAGGCTATGGCAACGCAGTTTTATCAAAGTTTTAAAAAGCGTATTGCTAAAATGTTGGATATATTGCCTGATAGTGCTACTTATATGGCCAAGCGTTTTGAAGAGAGTTTTAAACTTATTACTCCTGGGCTTTTGTTTGAAGAATTAGGGCTTGAATATATAGGGCCTATTGATGGACATAATTTAGGTGAAATTATTTCTGCATTAAAACAAGCAAAAGCTATGCAAAAGCCTTGTGTGATACATGCTCAAACCATAAAGGGTAAAGGCTATGCTTTAGCTGAAGGAAAACATGCTAAATGGCACGGGGTGGGAGCTTTTGATATAGATAGTGGAGAGAGTGTTAAAAAAAGTGATGCTAAAAAATCTGCTACTGAAATTTTTTCTAAGAATTTGCTTGATTTAGCCTCAAAATATGAAAATATTGTTGGGGTTACGGCGGCTATGCCAAGTGGAACAGGTCTTGATAAGCTTATAGAAAAATATCCAAATCGTTTTTGGGATGTGGCTATTGCAGAACAGCATGCAGTAACTTCTATGGCCGCTATGGCAAAAGAAGGATTTAAACCTTTTATTGCAATATATAGCACCTTTTTACAGCGTGCTTATGATCAAGTGATTCATGATTGTGCGATTATGAATTTAAATGTGGTTTTTGCTATGGATAGAGCAGGGATAGTAGGCGAAGATGGGGAGACGCATCAAGGTGTTTTTGATCTTAGTTTTTTAGCTCCTTTGCCAAATTTCACTCTTTTAGCTCCAAGAGATGAACAAATGATGCAAAATATAATGGAGTATGCTTATTTACATCAAGGACCTATTGCTTTTCGTTATCCTAGAGGGAGTTTTATTTTGGATAAAGAATTTAATCCTTGTGAGATAAAACTTGGTAAGGCGCAATGGCTTGTAAAAAATAGTAGTGAAATTGCTTTTTTAGGTTATGGACAAGGTGTGGCAAAAGCGTGGCAAGTTTTAAGAGCCTTGCAAGAAATGAATAATAATGCTAATTTGATTGATTTAATTTTTGCTAAACCTTTAGATGAAGAGCTTTTGTGTGAGCTTGCTAAAAAAAGTAAAATTTGGTTTATTTTTAGTGAAAATGTTAAAATTGGCGGTATAGAAAGTTTAATTAATAATTTTTTACAAAAATATGATTTGCATGTAAAAGTTATTAGCTTTGAATATGAAGACAAATTTATTGAACATGGAAAAACAAGTGAGGTGGAAAAAAATCTAGAAAAAGATGTCAATAGTTTGTTGACGAAAGTTTTAAAATTTTATCATTAAATAATAAAAAATATTATTTAATATAAACTTCTTTTAATAAAAATTTTATTATTATTTCCACTTAAAAAAGCAAGGAATAAATACAATGGAATTACTACAAATGCTTAAAAAACATGAGTTAAAAGCTACTCCGCAAAGACTATGTGTTTTAAAAATTTTAAAAAGACATGAGCATCCTAATATTGATGAATTATATACAGAAATTAAAAAAGAATACCCTTCAATCTCTTTAGCGACGGTTTATAAAAATCTTAATACTTTACAAGAACAAGGTTTAGTTGTTGAAATCAATGTTTTAAATCAAAAAACTTGTTACGATATCTATGAAGAAGAACATATTCATGTTGTTTGCGCCAAATGTGGTGGTATAGAGGATTTAAGTTTTAAAGATGCTAAGCTTTATGAATATCAAGAGCATTTAGAAAAAAAGATAGGCAATCTCATCAATCATCTGTCCGTTTGTGCTTATGTTGATAGTTGTAAAAAGTGTCATTAAGCAAAATAAGGTTAAAATAACCCATATATTTTAAGGGTTATTTTAATGGTTTATGAAATTCAAAAAAACTTTTTACTATCTGATTGTACTCTTTTAGGGAATTTAAAAAAAGATAATATACCTTTTCGAAATTCTAAATTTGAAACTTTTTATACTCAAATAACTTCAAATCATAGTGTTAAATTTCAAAGTTTTTGCAATGAATTTTATAAAATTACAAAATTTAATAATTCAATTTTAGAACAGAATCAAGAAGAGAAAATTTCTAAAAAAAAATTTGAAAAAGCTCGAAAAAAGATTATAGGAAAGAGTATTAAAAAAGAACGCTTCGAATTTAAATTTTGCTCTTTAAAAAGTTATATTGATATGTATGAAGAGCCTAAAATTTGTATTTTAAAAATATTTTTTCCAACATTGGATAGTTCCAATGAATTTAAAATTCCTAAAGATTTTAAAATTCAAAAAGAATTACATCATGATTTAAATTCTAAACATATCGTTTTATATGGTTTTGAATATCAAAAGTTTGATATAGAGAAATGTTTTAAAATTATAGAAAAAAATCAGAATTTTAGCTTGGATTTTCCAAATTATATTAATGCTTATGATGGATTTAGGATTTTTTTATTTTATTTATTTAAAAAATTAAAATTTTATTGGACTTTATCTTTAGAGAGAAAAGATAAGCAAAGTTTATGTGAATTTTTATTTTGTTCAAGAAGTTTGTATATAGTTTTATCAAGCATGAATACTATTTTAGATAAAAATTTGAGTAATATTTTGGCTTTAAAGTTTAAAGATATAACGAAAAAAACTCAAGATATTTTAGCAAGTGAAAATTCAAATCAAGATTTATTGCTATTTTTAAGCGATGAAAAAATCCAAGATTTGTTTAATGATTTTGATTTTTTCATAAAGGAAAATTCTTTTTATGAAGGCGATTGCAAAGATAGGTTTTTTAAACAACTTGTTGCGTTAGAACTTAGAAAAAAAATTATTTTATTTAGAAAAAATATACTAAAAAATTTTGATTTAGAGCTTTTTGAAAATAGTTTTTTTGAATTGGCAATATTTTTAGAATATTTTTATCGTTTTTTAGAGATAAAAAATTTAAACAAACTTTATGAAAAATATTGCAAAGATAGAGATAAAAATATTTTTTCGAAAATAATCAATAATAAAAATAAATTTTGCAAATTGCTTAAAAAATCAAGTAAAAATTTGAAAATTTACAAAGGATAAAAATGCAAAAACAAGAAAAAATTATAGAAATGTTTAATCAAATTGCACCTACTTATGATAAGGCGAATAGAATTTTAAGCTTTGGAGCTGATGTAGCGTGGCGCAAAAAAGCTTGTCAAAGAGTGATGAGTTTGTATTTAAAAAAAGATTTAAAAATCGCTGATATTGCCTGTGGCACAGGGGATATGATAGAGATTTGGCAAGAGAGTGCTTTAAAAATGGAAAAAAATATTTTAAATATTAAAGGTATTGATCCAAGTAGTGGCATGCTAAATATTGCAAAAGAAAAATTTCCAAATGTCGAATTTATAGAAGCAGGGGCGCAAAATTTACCTTTAGAAAGTCAAAGTTTAGATATTTTAAGCATTAGTTATGGCATTCGCAATGTTGTAGAAAGACAAAAAGCCTTAAGTGAATTTGCTAGAGTACTTCAAAAAGATGGTATTTTGGTAGTTTTGGAATTTACAAAAAGAGAAAAGGGTGGATTTATAGCAGCTTGTAGAGATTTTTATCTTAAAAATATTTTACCAAGTATAGGTGGGATAATCAGTAAAAATAAAAGTGCTTATGAGTATTTGCCAAACTCTATTGAAGGATTTTTAAGTAAGGAAGAGTTCATCTTAGAACTTAAAAATGCTGGTTTTGAAATACTTGATTATAAAAGTTTTAGCTTTGGCGTGAGTTCAATGTTTATAGCAAAAAAACTATGACACCAACAGAATTAAATCTTAAAGCAAAGGCTTTATTAGAAACACATTTTGATGATATAGTTTTAAGTGGAGAAATTTCAAAAATTACTTTGCATGGTTCAGGACATTGGTATTTTGATTTAAAAGATGAAAGATCAAGCATTGCTTGTGCTATGTTTAAAGGAGCTAATTTAAAAGTCGGATTTAAACCAGCTGTGGGGAATTTTTTAGAGCTTTGTGGAAGTGTAAGTTTATATCCTGAAAGTGGTCGTTATCAATTTATCGCTACTAGTATGAAAAAAGCAGGTTTTGGGGATTTGGAAGCACAGTTTTTGGCTTTAAAAGAGCGTTTGCAAAAAGAAGGACTTTTTGATCCACGCTTTAAAAAATCTTTGCCAAAATTTCCTAAAAAAGTAGGCATTATCACTTCAAAAACTTCTGCTGCTTTGCAAGATATGTTAAAACTTATTCACCAAAAAGAATATTTTTTGGCAAAAATTTATATTTTTGATGCTTTAACTCAAGGAAATAATGCTCCTTTTTCTCTTATACAAGCTTTAAAAAAAGCCGATGATATGGATTTAGATGTTCTTATTATAGCACGTGGTGGAGGAAGCAGAGAAGATCTTTTTTGTTTTAATGATGAAAATTTAGCAAGAGAGATTTTTAAAGCAAAAACTCCTATTATTTCAGCCATAGGACATGAGATTGATTATGTTATTAGTGATTTTGTTGCAGATTTTAGAGCTCCAACGCCTTCAGCTGCTATAGATACTTTGTTTTATTCTAAGTTGGATATAGAGCAAAGTTTGGATTTAATGGAAGAAAAATTAATGCAACTTTGGAATTATAAAATACAAAATTATGAAAATTTGCTTTTAAATTTAAGCAAATTTTTCAAATTTAATTCTTTGCCAAAAATAATAGATGAAAAAATAAAACAAAGCCATAATATAGAAAAGCAATTAAATCATCTATTGGCAAATCAAATGCGTTATAATGAATTAAAATTAGATAAATTGCAAAATGCTTATTTGCAACATGAGAATTTTTTTAATAAAAGCAAAAAGTTTATTTGTATCAGAAAAAATGGTAAAATAGCAAATTTAGAAGATCTTAAGAGTGATGATATCGTTATTTTAAGTTCTCAAACTTCTCAAAAAGAAGCAAAAATTTTATAAGGATAGATTATGAGAAAAATCAATTTCAGTGCAGGGCCATCGACTTTACCTTTAGAAATTTTAGAGCAAGCTCAAAAAGAACTCTGTGATTATCAGGGTAGGGGTTATTCTATAATGGAAATTTCTCACCGCACAAAAGTATTTGAAGAAGTGCATTTTGGAGCACAAGAGAAAGCTAAAAAACTTTACGAGTTAAATGATGATTATGAAGTATTATTTTTACAAGGTGGAGCAAGTTTGCAATTTGCTATGATTCCTATGAATTTAGCTTTAAATGGGGTTTGTGAATATGCAAATACAGGAGTTTGGACAAAAAAAGCGATTAAAGAAGCACAAATTTTAGGTGTCAATGTTAAAACCGTAGCAAGTAGTGAGGAAAGTAATTTCGATCATATTCCTAGAGTGGAATTTAGCGATAATGCTGATTATGCTTATATTTGTTCTAACAATACTATTTACGGCACTCAATATCAAAATTATCCTAAAACTAAAACTCCTTTGATTGTGGATGCATCGAGTGATTTTTTTTCTAGAAAAGTAGATTTTTCAAATATTGCTCTTTTTTATGGCGGAGTGCAAAAAAATGCTGGAATTTCGGGTTTAAGTTGTATTTTTATCCGTAAAGATATGTTAGAAAGATCTAAAAATAAACAAATTCCTAGTATGTTAAATTATTTGACTCATGCTGAGAATCAGTCCTTGTTTAACACGCCTCCAACCTTTGCCATTTATATGTTTAATCTTGAAATGGATTGGCTTTTAAATCAAGGTGGGCTTGATAAAGTGCATGAGAAAAATTCTCAAAAAGCTACTATGCTTTATGAATGTATTGATTTAAGTAATGGATTTTATAAAGGACATGCAGATAAAAAGGATAGATCTTTAATGAATGTGAGTTTTAATATTGCTAAAAATAAAGATTTAGAGCCTCTTTTTGTAAAGGAAGCCGAAGAAGCTGGAATGATAGGACTTAAAGGACATAGAATTTTAGGAGGAATTCGTGCAAGTATTTATAATGCGCTTAATTTGGATCAGGTAAAAACCTTGTGTGAATTTATGAAAGAATTTCAAGGAAAATATGCATGATAAAGCGTTTTGATGAGTGCGATAGAATGTCGCAAATTATTGTTTTTGATAAATATTTTAAGACTGCAGGACAAGTGGCTTTTGAACCTAGCGGAGATATTAAAAAACAAACTAAAGAAGCGCTTGCAGAACTTGATGCTTTGTTTGAAAAAATAGGCGCAAACAAAGGAGATTTGATTCAAATTCAAATCTGGTTAGCTAATATGCAAGATTTTGATGCAATGAATGAAATTTATGATGCTTGGATTAAAAATTATCCTAAACCTGTTAGAGCTTGTGTAGGAAGTGCTTTAGCAGAGGGTTATTTGGTAGAAATTCAAGCTTTTGGAAAGCTAAGAGAGAATTAAAAATTCTCTCCTCCAAATTTTAAAAGCGCAGATCCCCAAGTAAAACCACCGCCAAAAGCATCTAGTAAGATCAGATTTCCTTTTTTAAGTCGACCTTCTTCATAGGCATCATTCATTGCCATAGGTATAGAAGCAGCTGAAGTATTGCCATATTTTTGTACAGTGATCACACATTTTTCATCGCTTAGATTGAGTTTTTCTTGGACGGCTTTAATGATGCGTAGATTAGCTTGATGAGGAATAAAAAGATCAATTTCTTGTGCTAAAATGTTATTTTTAGCTAAAATTTCTACAACATCATTACTAAGCGTGTTTACTGCTATTTTAAAAACTTCATTGCCTTTCATTTGCATAGAAAGTGTTTGACATAGGCTTGATTTTTGCGATCTTTGAGTCATTAAAAGATCTCCATAATTACCATTGCTTGCAGTATGTACATCAAGGATATGATTTTCATTATCCAAACTTACAACTCCAGCACCTGCACCGTCTCCAAAGAGTATGCAAATACTTCTGTCATTGTAATCCATAATTGAACTTGTTTTTTCAGCTCCTATGATTAAAACATTTTTTTTCAAACCACTTTCTACTAAGGCTTTAGCTTGTTCAAGCAAATAGATAAAACCAGAACAAGCTGCTGAAATATCAAAAGCGCTAATATTTACAAGTCCTAAATTTGAAGCAATTTTACAAGCCGTTGAAGGCATAGTAAAATAATCAGGACTTAAAGTAGCTACAAGAATCGCATCAATATCTTCAGGTTTTAAATTTGCTCTTTCTATGGCTTTTAATGCAGCTTTTGTGCCCAAATCGCTAGTATTTTCATTTTCACTAGCAATGCGCCTTTCTTTAATACCTGTGCGTCTAGTGATCCATTCATCGGTGGTATCTACCATTTTTTCAAGATCAGCATTGCTTAAAATTTTTTCTGGAATATAAGAAGCTATACTTTTAAGACTGGCTTTAAGCATTGTATTTCCCAAGTTCATTTTCTATAAATTTATTGATATGAGATTGGCTAAAATTTATAGCTTGAAAAATTGCATTTTTAATAGCTCTAGAATCGCTTTTTCCATGACTTATGATCACGCAGCCATTAACTCCAAGAAGGGGTGCTCCGCCATATTCTTGCCAATCTGTGTGTTTTTTTAATTTTTTAAAAGATGGCTTCATAAGTAAAGCACCTATTTTAGAAATAAAAGATTGCTTTACTTCGTTTTTTAGAAGTTGAAAAATAGCTGTTGCCACACCTTCACAAGCCTTTAAGATAACATTTCCATCAAAACCATCGCAGACTAAAACATCTATTTCACCATTGAAAATATCTCTACCTTCAGCATTACCTATAAAATTTGGAATTTTTTTCATAAGCTGATGACTTTCTTTGGTAAGTTCATTACCTTTGCATTCTTCTTCACCATTAGAAAGTAAAGCAAGGCGTGGTTTTTGAATTTGCATAATTTCTTTAGCATAAACTTCACCCATTATGGCAAATTGAAATAAATTTTCAGCTTTACAATCTGTATTAGCTCCAACATCCAAAAGTAAAGTTTTGTTAACGATATTTGGCATTAAAGTGGCAATAGCAGGTCTTGAAATACCTTTAAGTCTTCCAAGCCTTAAGGTAGCCAAAGACATACTTGCTCCACTATGACCCGCTGAAACTACAGCATCTACTTTTTTTTCTTTTAATAAATTAATAGCTTTGTATATGGTTGTTTCTTTATTTTTTAAAGCATCTGTGGCATTTTCATTCATCGAAAAAATTTCACTAGCTTCTTCGTATTGTATATATTGCTCTAATTTTTTTGGTATTAAAGGTTTTAGAATTTTAGAATTTCCCACTAAGATAGCGTTAAAAGGTTTTGCTTCTAGTGCCTTTAAAACGCCTTCTATAATGGGTTTTTCTCCAAAATCACCACCCATTGCATCAATGGCAATGTTAATCATTGATTTTAATATTCCTTAGTTGTTGGATTCGCACGGTGAGGCATTTTGTAGCTTCCATCTTTGTCTTTTATAGGCATAGGAAGACTAACTTTATAGTGAGTTCTGCGTTTAGCTGCACGAGTTTTGCTCACTCTTCTCTTTGGTACTGCCATTTTTTCTCCTTTATAAAATTTAATTAATTATTGCAATTTATGCAATAAAAATAATCACTCAAATAAGCTTCAAGCTCGCTGATAGCAACTTCTATTAAATCAATATGTCCATCGAAAAATTCTATAGTATTGCTCAATTTGTTTGCTTCATCTTTAAAAATACCATCACTTGCAAAAAGTTCTAAATTTTCTTTAATTTCAAGTTCTAACTCAGTTCCACAACTATCACAAGGTCTATAGATAAAACCTTGCATAATAGCATTTATTTTAACAAGCTTAGGATTTATTTTTACTAAATTTCCTTCAAAAATCATATTCTCAAGATTAAGTTTAAAAGGATATTCCTTTATGTTAATCTTAGAAAAAGGGATTTTCATTTAGCAAATTTCGTTTGGTTTAAAGAAAAATTCAACTTCTATTTTTGCATTTTCCAAGCTGTCGCTTCCATGAACAGCATTAGCATCAATACTCTCAGCAAAATCGGCTCTAATTGTTCCTGCTTTAGCTTCTTTAGGATTTGTCGCTCCCATTAAATCTCTATTTTTTAATACGGCACCTTCTCCTTCTAGTACAGAAACAACAACAGGACCGCTAATCATAAATTCAATCAAGTCTTTAAAAAAAGGTCTTTCTTTATGAACAGCATAAAAATTTTCAGCTTGTTCTTTGCTAAGTTGAACTTTTTTCATTGCAGCGATTCTTAATCCATTGCTTTCAAAACGATCTAAAATTTTTCCTATAACACCTTTTTTAACAGCATCAGGTTTAATTATAGATAAAGTTTTTTCCATCTTTGTAATAACTCCTTGTTTTAATAAAGCTTAAAATTATACTTGAATTTGTTTAAAGAAAGTTAAATTAAAAGAAAAAGCTAGAGATTCCTAGCTTTTTCTTTTTTTAAAATTATGCAAAAACTGGAGTGTCCCCACTTCTCATATCAGCGCCAATATTATCACGACTTGGTTGTCCTGATTCTACAGCACTCCAAACTATACATCCATCTGTTGGGCAAGCGCTAGCACAGGCTGGTTGATCATTATGTCCTACGCATTCAACGCATTTGTTTGCATAAACATAATATCTATCTTCACCTTCTGGATTGTTAGCATCATCAACGATAGCACTCACTGGACACTCATCAATACAAGAACCACAAGCAATACATATATCTGTAATTTTTACAGCCATTTTTTCTCCTTTTTAATATTAAGATTTAAATGATTTTAGCATAAAATTCTTAAATAAGGTAAATTTTGATAATCAAAATTTACCTTATTTGATAATAATTATAACTTTCTTAAATTTTTAATATTATTTTGGATATTTAAAAAAAAATAAAGATTTAAACGATATAATTTCGTTATCAATAAAATTTATTATTTAGGAGAAAATATGATAGTTACTAAAAAAGCTTTAGATTTTACTGCTCCAGCGGTATTAGGAAACAATGAAATTGTTCAAGATTTTAATCTTTACAAAAACATAGGCCCAAAAGGAGCGGTAGTATTCTTTTATCCAAAAGATTTTACTTTTGTTTGTCCTTCAGAAATTATAGCTTTTGACAAAAGATATCAAGAATTTAAAAACCGCGGTATTGAAGTAATTGGAATTTCAGGAGATAATGAATTTTCACATTTTGCTTGGAAAAATACTCCAGTAAATCAAGGTGGTATTGGTCAGGTTAAATTTCCGCTTGTTGCTGACTTAACTAAGCAGATTGCTAGAAATTTTGATGTACTTTATGCAGAAGCAGTTGCCCTTCGTGGTTCGTTCTTGCTTGATGCTGATGGAACAGTTCGCCATGCTGTGGTTAATGATTTACCACTAGGTAGAAATATAGATGAAATGTTAAGAATGGTTGATACTATGCTTTTTACAAATGAGCATGGTGAAGTTTGTCCTGCAGGATGGAATAAGGGCGATGAAGGTATGAAAGCTAACCCTAAAGGCGTGGCTGAATATCTTGGTAAAAACGAAGCTAAACTTTAATTTCTTAGTATAAAGCCTCTTCATGAGGCTTTTTCTTCATTTTTATTCTTTAATTGAAATTCATAAATTTTCTACTATAATTTTACACACATATTAAAATTTTTACTTAGGCTAAAATATGGCAGGCGAAGATCAAGAAAAAACAGAAGAACCCACGTCCAAAAAGATAGAAGATGCGCGTAAAGAAGGTAATGTTCCAAAGTCTCAAGATGCGGCAGCTATTGTAACTTTGATAATTGGAGTAACTATAACTTTACTTATGATGAGTTTTATGGGCGAGAGAATTGTAAATTTATATAGATACTATCAAAGTTTTATTGGTGTTGAATTTGATTTGCGTATTATTCAAGCCATTATGATTAAAAGCATTTTTGAGGTTTTAATTATTCTTGCACCTATTGTTTTAAGTATTATGATTGCTGGGGTTTTGGGAAATATTATGCAATTTGGTTTTATTTTTACAACTAAACCTATTATGCCAAATTTAGGAAAAATCAATCCTCTAAAAGGTTTAAAAAACCTTTTTTCATTGAAAAAAATTGTTGAAAGTATAAAAATTATTTTAAAAGTGGGTATTGTTTTTACTATAGCTTTTATAGTTTTACTTAAATTTATGCAAGAGCTTCCAAGAGTTGAGCTTTATACTATGGTTGCACAGCTTACTTGGCTAAGAGACAGAGCTATTGTTTTAGCAGCTATTGTTATAGTTGCTTTTTTAATTATTGCTGTTTTAGATGTTTTTTTGGTGCGTTTTCAGTATTTTAAAGGTTTGCGTATGAGCAAACAAGAAATAAAAGATGAGTATAAACAAATGGAAGGAGATCCTCAGGTTAAAGGTAGAATTCGTAGACTTCAAATGGAAGCTGCGCGTCGTCGTATGGTTCAAGATGTTGCAGGTGCGGATGTGGTGATCACAAACCCAACGCATTATGCCGTAGCTATTCGTTATGATACAAGTAAAGAACAAGCCCCTAGGGTTGTTGCCAAAGGAGTGGATTTTCTCGCTCTTCGCATAAAACAAGTAGCCTATGAAAATAATGTTGTGGTTTATGAAAATCCTCCTTTAGCAAGAGAGCTTTATAAAGCTTGTGATGTTAATGATCTTATTCCTAGGGAAATGTTTAAAGCTGTAGCTGAGGTGCTAGGATTTGTTTATAATACAAATAATAAGAGTCGTTTAGCTGGTCAAGTAAAAAAAGGAAACTAAAACTTTTAAGGTGTTTTAGTTCCTATTTTATTGATAAGTTCAAGAACAGATTTTTGAGTGCTTGTATCTGCTGTATCGACTTTAAAATATATTTCTACTCTATTATTTTCTAAGGCTTGCGGATTTCCATTGATGGGATTATTAAGCCCGTAGCTTTTAATGCTAATATTTTTCAAATTTGCTCCACCTTCTATAAAATATTTTAATACATTTTCTGCTCTTTGGTAGGCGAGTTCATAACTTCTTATAATAGAGTCGCTATTGTCTGTATAGCCTCTAATTTCTATTTTTGCTTGAGGTGGCAAATATGTTGTTAGTTCAGCCATACGTTTTAAATAATCTTGTATATCAGCTGAAACGATTTGAGCGCTACCTCTTTCAAATTCAACTTTGGATGGAAGGTTAAGAGCAACCTGATTGTCGCTTTGATCTAGAGCCGCTTGAAGACGTTTGATGGTTTCTTGCTGTGTCATAGTCATTTGTTTTAACGATTTGAGTTCATCACTTTCTTCTTTTGCTGCACCCTTATATTTTTCTTGGGTTTTGCTCTCTTCTTTGACTGTTTGAGTAGAGGTATAATCAAAGATTTTAACAAATTCGGTTTTTAAAGCCTCTACTTTAGCAGGATTTGTTTTAGAAATTGCCCAAAGAGCAATAAAAAGCGCCAAAAGCAAACTTAGAAAGTCTGCATAAGGTACAGCCCATTTTTCACCTGCAGGACATTCTGGACATTTATGTTTCTTGGCCATTTTTAACCTTTGTCAAATTGTGAAATTTTTGGATCATCGTGACTTAAGAAATTAAAAAGCTTAGCTTCCAAATCTCTAGGATTCGCACCTTCTGCAATTCCTTTTATGGCTTCAGTGATGACAATTTGCTCTTTTACAAGATCCATTCCATTAGCTTTCATTTTTCTTCCCCAAGGTGCAAAAAGCGCATAAGCACCAAAAATCCCAGTAACCGTAGCTGTAAAAGCACCTGAAATACCCGCTGCCATTGCTTGAGGATTGTCTAGCAATTTAAGAGCTAGAATAAGACCAAAAACCGCTCCAACAAGTCCCATGGTAGGGCAAGTTTCTCCAAATACTATCCAATATTCTGCACATTCTTTATAATGCTCTTCAAGTTGTTCGGTTTGTATTTCCATGCTTTCGTGAATTTCTTCAAAGCTTTTACCATCTACAAGCATCATCATAGCATTTTTTAAAAATTCATTTTCAATCTCATTGGTTCTTGATTCTAATGCTAAAAGCCCATCTCTTCTTGCAATAATGGCAAATTCTATTAACTGGGCTATCCTTTCAGGTAGATTTACTCCAGAGCCTTTAAAGACAACTTTGAGTTCTTTATAAGCTGCTTTTACAATTTTTTTATGTGTAGAAGTCATTGCACAAAATGCAGCTGTTGGCATAACTATAAGAAAGGAAGAAAGATGTACAACATGTAAAGGATTACCACCTTCTAGTATATCTCCTACTGAAATACTAGTAACTGCAAGCACCATTCCCAGTATGGTTGAAAGATCCATATAAATATCTCCTTGATTATTTTAAATCGCCCCAATTTTTGGCAATACTTGAGCTTGTTTTTAATTTTATTTTTAATTTTACTATATTTTCCATAATATCTCTAGTTTTTTTTACAAAATTTTCACATAAATCATCTTTTACTTCAAAAATTAATTCATCATGAATTTGCAAAATAAGCTTTTTGTCTTCATTTAATTCTTTATTGATTTCTAGCATTGCAAGTTTGATTACATCTGCTGCTGAACCTTGCAAGATTGAATTAATGCTTTCTCTTTCATACATGGCAATTTGCATAGGTTTTGCATTTTCAAAATCAAAATAACGCTTGCGACCGCTTAAAGTAGTGATAAAACCATTTTGTTTAGCTTCGTTTTTAACTGTTTCAAAATATTTTTTAATGCTAGTAAAATTTTCAAAATATTTTTCTATATAAGATTTGGCTAAATGAGCTTCTATTTTTAAATTTTGACTTAAAGTTTTATAGCCCATGCCATAAATAAGTCCAAAATTTATACTTTTTGCAACACTTCTGGTTTCATAATTGCTTTCTCCAAAAATCATTATAGCTGTTCTTGCATGTATATCTTCATCGTTAGCAAAAGCATTTAAAAGTTTTTCATCTTCGCTAAAATGTGCAAGCATTCTCAGTTCGATTTGAGAATAATCAAGAGAGATAAAACTAAATCCATCTTTAGCTACAAAGCAAGATTTATAATCTTTTGCGTATTGTCCGTGTGCAGGAATATTTTGCAAATTTGGATCTTTAGATGAAAGGCGACCCGTTGCAGTTCCAGTTTGTAAAAAACTTGAGTAAATGCGTGAATTTTCATCTTTTAACGCTAGTTTTAACAAAGGTTCGCAATAAGTGGAATAAAGTTTGGCAAGTTCTCTATAATCTAAAATTTTGGCAATTACAGGATGTTTATCTAAAAGTGCATTTAAAACTTTTTCATCGGTAGAATATCCTGTTTTTCCTTTTTTTCCACTTGGAAGTTTAAGTTTTTCAAAAAGTATATCACCTACTTGTTTAGGTGAGTTTAGGTTAAATCTATCCTCACAAAGAGTATAAATTTCTTCACTTAAATTTTTGATTTCATTTTCAAATTTTTTCATAAGGGCTTCAAGTGCATTTGTATCAAGCTTTATGCCATTTTCTTCCATCATCATAATGATTTTAATGAAATCAAATTCACAGTTTTTAGCAAGTTCTAATAAAGGAGTTTCAAGATTTTTTAAAAAATAAAGATAAAATCTTAACGTGATATAAGCATCTTCTGCGGCGTATTTGCAAGCTTTTTCAAGTTCTACACTTGCAAAATTTTCTCCTTTTTTAACAAGGCTTTCAAAATGCAAGGTTTCGTAATTAAAAAGTCTTAAGGCTAAATCATCCATATTTACTCTTAAAGAAGGATTTTTAAGCCATGCTAAAATCATTGTATCTGCGTATTTTTGAGGTAAATTTAATCCAAAATTATTTTGAATGATTTTAAAATCATATTTGAGATTGTGCCCTATAACAAAATGATTAAAGATTAGTTCTATGGCTTTTTTGGCATTTTGCAATGAGATTTGCTCACCTACTCCAAGATAATTATGAGTTAAAGGCACATAAAAGGCTTCGTTTTCACTCATACAAAAACTAAAACCAACAATTTTTGCCTCTTTTGTATCAAGTCCTGTAGTTTCGGTATCAAAAGCAATAATACTTTCTTTATCAAGAGTATTTAAAATTTCAAAAAGTTTGTTTTCATCTTGTATTAAAGTGGCTTTAAAACCTAAATTTTTATCTTTATTATCAGGATTTTGACGCAGTTTTTTAAGCAAAGCATTAAGTTCGTAATGTTCTAAAATTTCAAGTATTTTTAAAAGAGGTTCTTCATCAGGATAAGTGGCTTTTTCTATAAGATCTTGCACTTCTAAATTTTCATACAAAGAAGCTAATTTTTTGCTTAAAAATGCATTTTCCTTACCCTCTAAAAGCAAATTACGACTTCTTTCGTTGCGTACTAGGGTTAAATTTTCATAAATTCCTTCTATGCTGCCAAATTCATCAAGTAAGGTTTTGGCTCCTTTTGCGCCTATACCTTTAACGCCTGGAATATTATCAGAACTATCTCCGCAAAGAGCTAAAAAATCTCTGATTTGATGAGGTTTTACTCCGTATTTTTCTAAACACGCTGCTTCATCATAGTCGTTTTTAGAAATAGGGCTATAAATACTTGTTTTACCATCTTTTATGAGTTGATAAAGATCTTTATCTTGAGTGATAATGCGTACAAAAATATCCCTATCTTCACAAGTTTTTACAAAAGAAGCGATGATATCATCGGCTTCATAACCTTCCCTAGAAACGCTTATAAAACCCATTTTTTCTATCATCTCTATGCAAATTGGAATTTGTTCTAGAAGTTCAGGTGGTGGTGGAGTGCGATTTTGTTTATAGTTTGGATCAATTTCGCTACGAAAAGTTTTTCCTTTGGAGTCTAATGCAAAAACAATATAATCACTTTTATGTTCATTTTTTAAGCTATAAATAAAATTTGCAAAACCGCTAATCATTCCACTAGCTTGTCCTTGTGAATTTTTAAAACCTTTTAATGCGTAGTAAAGTCTGAAAAAAAATCCAAAAGTATCGATAATAGTTAAAGTTTTCATAATAATTTCTTCTTTTGATAAAATATATTTTTAAGTTGTATTATTTCAAAATTTTGCTTAAAATGTCTACAATTTAAGATCTTTAAGCAAAAACACTGCAATTTTTAGCCATAATTACAAATTATTTATAAAAAAATATATTAAAATATAAGGATAATGTAATGACAAATCAGCAAATTGATGGAATTGCGGATAAGAATTTTAACACACCTAAAGGTAGGAAAGTTTTTAAAAAGGCAGTTTTTTCTTGCTGGTTGGGAACTGCTATGGAATATGCAGATTTTGCACTTTATGGTTTAGCAGCTGCAACAATTTTTTCAGAAGTGTTTTTTCCTGAGCAAACTCCAGTAATTGCACTTTTGCTTAGTTTTGTAACTTATGGCATAGGTTTTATTGCAAGACCTATTGGGGCTTTGTTTTTTGGTTATTTAGGTGATAAACACGGAAGAAAAAATGTTATGATGGCTACAATAGCTTTAATGGGAATTTCAACTACTCTGATAGGTTTTATTCCAAGTTATGCAGTGATTGGTGTTTGGGCGCCTATTTGTTTGGTTGCATTGCGTTTTATGCAGGGTTTTGGTGCAGGAGCTGAACTTTCAGGTGGAACAGTTATGCTTGGAGAATATGCTCCTAGCAAGAGAAGAGGGCTTGTTTCTTCTGTGATTGCTTTAGGATCAAATAGCGGAACTTTGCTTGCGTCTTTTGTATGGCTTTTGATGGTACAAATGGATGAAGCAAGTTTTAAAGAATGGGGTTGGAGAGTTCCTTTTATGGGAAGTATTTTAATCGCTCTTTTTGCTGTATATATTCGTTTTCATGTCAAAGAAACCCCTGTTTTTGAAAAGCAAAAAAATGAAATGATGAAATTGCGTCTTAATAACGAAAAGCATATAAAAAAAGATGAAAGAAGTTTTTGGCAAAGAAGTCGTGCTTTTTGGACTATGGTGGGCTTAAGAATAGGCGAAAATGGACCTTCTTATCTTGCGCAAGGTTTTATTGTAGGTTATGTGACTAAAATTTTACTTTTAGACAAATCAGTTGCTACTACAGCGGTAATGATAGCTTCATTGGTAGGGTTTTTAGTTATTCCTTTGGCGGGTTATTTAAGTGATAAATTTGGAAGACGTATTACTTATAGAATGTTTTGTTTGCTTTTAATGATTTATGCTTTTCCTGCTTTTATACTTTTAGATAGTAAAAATGAAATTATTGTGATTTTAACTATTATTGTAGGTATGTCTTTAGCATCTTTAGGGATTTTTGGTGTGCAAGCGGCTTGGGGTGTGGAGCTTTTTGGGGTAAAAAACCGTTATACAAAAATGGCTTTTGCTAAGGAGCTAGGTTCTATTCTTTCAGGAGGAACAGCGCCTATGGTGGCTTCTGCTTTACTTGCGTATTATGGCACTTGGTGGCCTATTGCAACATATTTTGTATTAACTGCAAGTATAGGTTTTGTGACTACATTTTTTGCGCCAGAAACTAGAGGTAGAGATTTAAATAAAATAGAAGATGCGATATGAGACTTATTTTAGACACGGACATAGGCAATGCTATTGCAGGAGCAAATACTGATGATGGTTTAGCACTTGCTTTGATTTTGTCATCTAAAGAAATCAAACTTGAAATGCTAAGCACAGTTTGCGGTAATGTTCCAAGCCTTGTTGCCTATAGTGTGGCTAAGGATTTATTTAAACGTTTAAATTTAAATATCCCCGTTTATTTGGGAGCGAATGAAGCCTTAAAAGAATCAAGTAAAGCTTGGCGTCAAAGACTTGATGAAAGTGTAAAAAATTTTAAACTTGAATATCTTTGGGAAAATATAAAAAGTCCTGAAATTTTAGAAAATATAAATCCTGATGCGATTTTTAAAATGGGTGAGTTAGTGAGTAAAAATCCTAAAGAAATTTCTATTTGTGCGATAGGACCTTTGACAAATATCGCTATGGCTATGAAAATTTTTAAAGATTTTGATATAAATCTTAAAGAGCTTTTTATTATGGGAGGCAGTTTTGATATGCCTTATTACACTAAAGATACAAATTTTGGTTTTGATCCTGAGGCGGCTAGTATAGTGCTAAATTCAAGAGCTAAAATTACACTCGTACCTTATAATGCAACCATGCAGACTTTATTGACTCATGAGGATTTAAAAGAGTTGCAAGGTAAGAATATTTTATGTGATTTTATCGTTGAAACTTTAGGTGTTTGGATTGATTATGCCTCTAAAACACGTGGTACAAAGGGAACTTGGATACATGACGCTTTAACGATAGCTTACGCATTAGATTCTAGTATTGCAGATTTTGATGAGTGTTATGCTGATGTTATTTGCGATAGTTCTTTGGCAAGAGGTATGAGTTGGCGTTGTTTTAAAGAACCAAAAATGAGTATAGGGGTGGATTTAAGCACTAAAAATTGTGTTAAAATTTTAAAAAATGTTAATAATGCAAAGCTTTTAGAGTTGATAAAAATGAGGCTTTTAAAAGGAGTTTGCTATGAAAATTATGAAAGCATAACGACTTAATTTTCCAAGTAAGATAAAAAATATAGTTTTTAAAAAAGAATATTTTGCAAAACCAAGTCCCAAGGCAAAAAGATCTCCTACTAAAGGCAAAAAAGTAAAAAAAGCAAATATACTTCCAAATTTAGCAAAATTAGCATTGAAATTTTCTAATTTTTTCAAGGATTTGCTAAAGTATTTTTCTAAAATTTTTTCTTTTCCAAAATACGCTAAAGCATAAGTACTTAAACTTCCTAAGGTATTACCCAAAGTGGCTACGATAAGTACCAAATTCGGATTAAAATCAAGTTTTATAAAGCCTAAAACAAAGGCTTCACTTGCTAAGGGTAATAGTGTGCTTGAAAGAAAACACACCATGAAAAGCCCTAAATAGCTAATATCATTATATAAAAAATCAAACATTAAAACTCTTTTTTACGCATTAAAATAAACAAAATAAAAAGATGGATAGGAAATAAAAAAGATTTGATAATTTCAAAATACAAATTTAAATTTCCAAGATCTAATCTTAAAAAAATAGCACCTACAATGATAAAAATAAAATAAATTTTGAAAAGATGGCTTTGAAAAAATTTATCTAAAAGAAATATATAAATAAAAGAAAGAATAAAAGCTAAATAAATGAAAAATTGCCATAAGTTAGCGTTTTCTAGATGAAAATACATATCAATACAACAAACAAACATTATATAAATAAAACAAAAAGCCAAAGGAAATATCAATTTTTCTTTTCTAAAAATAAAAAAATAAAATAAATGTATAAAACAAAATAAAATTAGCAGTAAAAAAGTTAAAATAGAATTTAAAAAACGCAAATTTTCTCTTAGATGATAAAGCTTTTGATCGGCTAAATTTAGCATTTGAAGGTTTTGCGGCGGTAATTCATAAAGGCTATAATCAATGGTTAAATAGTGATTAAAAACAAAAACTAAGGTGATTTGACTTAGGCTTAAAAAGATAACAAATAAAATACTATAGTTAAATATTTTCTTTTTCATTGGATAAAAGCTTTAAATTTGGGATAAATTTGATATTTTGGTTTTTACTAAGTGCGAAAGCAAATAGGGCGTAATAAATGACAAACAATAAGCCTGTAAAGAAAAAAAACATAAACAAAGTTATGGCTAAAGCAAGTGAAGGCTTGCTATGAATTAAAAAAAGCATAAATATAAAAACAATTATCAAAATCATACTTTTAAAAATAAAACATAAGAGAAAATAAATTTGATTTTCACATAAAGCTCTTAGTGTTTTAAAAAATATAAAAGTACAAAAAATGGCTACTATAAGACATAAAAAAGAAAAGCTATATAGAGCAATACGCGTCTGACTGAGAGGATAAGCACTCATAATAAGAATTAAGTTAAACAAAGCGATAAATTGAGTGCTTGCAGCTATAAAAAAACTTATCAACAAAACTTTACTTTTACTTGTAAAATAAAGTTTTAAAATCATAATTGAATAAGAAATTAAAAAAATCACACAAAAAATTATAGTTAAAATGTTAGCGATAGAATCAAAATTATACAATTTTAAATCATAGATAAAATCAAGAACGATAGGTAAAAAATAAAAACAAATTGAAAGTAAAAAACTTATAAAAACTATCCAAGCAAACTTTTTAACGCTTTTAAAATCATTTTGTCTTCGAATTTCAAACATTTGATGAAAGTTTAAATTTGACACTTTTCTTCTTTAAAATATTTCAATCTAGCTTTTTTAAAATTTTATACCTTTCAAAGGCATAAGCAAAACTCAAAAAATGCAAAGTAAGGAAAAGAAATAAAAGGCTTGATTTATAGACAAATATAAAAGATAAAAATGCCAAAAGCATGCACAAAAATGCAAATAAAAAAGACATTTTCACTTCTTTAAAAAGCAAAGCAAGGGTAAGTGAAAATAAAAAATAAAAAACGAAAAATAAAGCTAAAAGCCCTAAAAATAAAATTTTATTTTCCAAAAGAAAAAAAGATGCACCAAGGTTTATAATGGCAAGCAAAAAATAAATTAAAATCTTATTAGAAGAAAATAAAAAATGAATTCTGACCACCATAAAAATAAAAGCAAGAACTATGTAAATACAAGAAAAGAAGCATAAAAATATACCGCCAATATAAAGAATTTCGTTCCCAGCTTCATATGAACTCGTCACCCCTTCATAAGAAAAAAAGTAATAAAAATTATATAAAGCACAGAAAAATATATAAACACTTAATCTTTTAATCTTAAAAAATGCAATTTTTTGTTCGTGTGTCATTTCAACTCCTTGCGTTTTTAAGCTCTAGATCTAAATAATATCCTGTATAGGATTTTGTTTTCTTATGCTCTTTAGCGACTTTTTCCACGCTTCCTGTGCTTATAACTTTTCCACCTTTAACTCCGCCTTCAGGCCCCATATCGATAATATAATCAGCATTTTTAATCACATCTAAATTATGTTCTATCACAAAAACAGAATTTTTAAGATCAACCAAATGTTGTAAAACTAAGATGAGTTTATTAACATCTTCAAAATGCAGTCCTGTTGTAGGTTCATCAAGTATATAAAGCGTTTTTCCTGTATCGCTACGACTTAGTTCTTTAGCAAGTTTGATTCTTTGTGCTTCACCCCCGCTTAAGGTGGTGGCATTTTGTCCTAGGGTTAGATAATCTAAACCCACTTTTACTAGAGTATCTAATTTTTGTTTGATTTTAGGAACGGCTGTAAAAAATTCACTCGCTTCTAAAACACTCATATTTAAAATTTCGCTGATATTTTTACCCTTATATTTGATTTCTAGCGTGGCGTCATTGTAGCGTTTGCCCTCGCAAGTATCACAAACTACCATAACATCAGGTAAAAAATGCATTTCTATTTTGATTTCTCCATCTCCGCTACATTTCTCACATCTTCCACCCTTGACATTAAAAGAAAAGCGTCCTGCTTTATAACCACGCATTTTGGCTTCTTTGGTGGCGGCAAAAAGATTTCTGATTTCATCCATAGCACCTGTATAGGTAGCAGGATTTGAACGTGGTGTGCGCCCAATTGGGCTTTGATCAAGATAAATGACTTTATCAAGTTTTTCAAGTCCTTCTATTTGCACTCCGCCAAGTTTTTTAACTTTTTTCGCACGGTTTAATTCCTCTTGTGCAAAAGGAAGTAGGGTTTGAAGTATCAAAGAACTTTTTCCAGAACCTGAAACTCCCGTTATAGCGACTAAATTTTGTAAAGGAAATTTTACGCTTAAATCTTGGATATTGTTAATATTTACATTTTTAAGTTCAAGCCATTCTTTTTGCGTTCTGTTTTGAAGTTGTGAAATTTGTTTTTTACCATTCATATAAAGTGCAGTTTCACTTTTGCTTTTTAAAAGTTCTTTATAAGTTCCACTAAATACAACTTCACCCCCAAATTTTCCTGCTTTTGGACCAATATCTACGATAAAATCAGCTTCTTCTATGGTCATTTTATCATGCTCTACGACAATTAGAGTATTGCCCTTTTGTTGTAAATTTCTTAAAGTTTTAATCAGTTTTGCAGTATCTCTTTCATGAAGTCCTATGCTAGGCTCATCTAAGACATACATCACTCCACTTAAACCACTGCCAATTTGTGAAGCTATACGGATTCTTTGTGCTTCACCCCCACTAATCGTTCTTGCATCACGCCCTAAAGAAAGATAACCTAGCCCCACATCATACAAGAAAAACAATCTTTCGTTGATTTCTTTTAGGATAGGTTTAGAAATAAGTTTTTGCTGCTCGCTTAAATAGGAAAAATTTTTCTCATCTGCAAAAAAGGCCGTACTATCTTCTATGCTCATATCTAAAATTTCATCCAAGCCTTTTTTGGCTACTTTCACGGCTAAACTTTCGGGTTTTAAACGATGCCCACCACAGTCTTTGCAAATTTTTTCACTCATATATTCGGCTAAATCTTTTTCATCTTTTAGCATTTCATAAGCCATTTTAACCACGCCTTCAAAAGTGCGTTTTAGACGATTTCTTTTCCAAAGAAATTCTATAGTTTTGGCATTACCATATAATACAAGGCGTTTTTGCTCTTCGCTTAATTGCATAAAAGGTATTTTGATAGGAATTTCATTTTGTTCGCAAAAGGCGATTAGGAATTTATAATAATAACTTTTGTTAAAACCATACATGATTTTAACAGCACCATTTTCGAGGCTTAAATTTTCATCGATGATTTTTTTCATATCTAAAGTATAACGAATTCCAAGTCCATCACAAGCTTCACATGCTCCTTTTGGAGAATTAAAAGAAAAGCTTAAAGGTTCAAGTGGAACAAAGGAAATTTTACAATCAAAACAAGCGCAGTGTTCGCTAAAATGATAGTGTTTATTAAGATTTATTTCTTCATGATTTAAAACTTCTATTTCTATTTCTCCAAAGCTTTCTTGTAAGCCTTTTTCTATATCGCTTGCAAGGCGAGAAAGTAAATCTTCTTGAATTTCAAGTCTATCTATGACAAGTTTAATGGTGTGTTTTTTGGTTTTAGCCAGTTCAATTTCTTCATCAAGTCTTACTAAAACTCCATCAATTTGAGCTCTTACATAGCCTTTGTTGCGCAAATTTTCAAGTAAATCTGCATAAGTTCCTTTTTTTTCTCGTATGAGTGGGGCGTAGATGATGATTTTTGCACCTTTTGGAAATTTTAAAATTTCACTGACTATATCACTTGCACTCATAGATGAGATTTTTTGTCCACATTGATGACAATGTTGAATGCCAACTCTTGCATATAAAAGTCTTAGATAATCATAAATTTCAGTGATGGTTCCCACGGTCGAGCGTGGATTTTTAGAAGTAGTTTTTTGATCTATGGCAATGGCTGGAGTTAAACCTTCGATTTTATCGACATCAGGTTTGCCTACCTTATCTAAAAATTGTCTGGCATAAGCACTTAAACTTTCTATATAACGGCGTTGTCCTTCAGCATAAAGAGTGCCAAAAGCAAGGGTTGATTTTCCACTTCCACTCAGTCCTGTAAAAACAATGAGTTTGTTTTTGGGAATTTCAAGGTGGATATTTTTTAGGTTATTTTCTCTTGCACCAATGATTTTGATGGTATCGTTCATAGTCTTTCCTAAACATTAAAATAAATTTAAGATTTTAGCATAATAATATTAAAAGAACTTGGATAAATCCAAGTTAAAAATTTATAAGATTTAGCTTATTAAGCAAAGAGTGGGTGGTTCCAAGTATTGATAAGGCATATACGCAAAGTAAAATTTTTCTATGAGCTGAAATATGCATTTTTTCTATGATTTTAATTCCTATAAAAACTCCAACCATAGAAGCTATACCTACTAGTATTCCTTTATGAATAACTTCAGAGTCTATAACTCCAGAATTTGAAAAAGATATAACACCAGAGACTGAAGCAAAAATAACAAAAAACAAGGATAAGGAAACAACTTTTTTACTATCATAGCCTAAAAAATAAGCTAAAATTGGAGCAATTAAAAGTCCACCACCAATTCCCAAAGAAATAGCAAAAATACCAGTAAAAGCTCCAGCAATAAATAAAATGACATTCTTTACCCAAACGCTTCTTTGAATTTGCACAATGTTTTCTTTAATTCCAAAAGCATATTTGATAAAAAATATACAACTTACCGTCAAAAATACGCTAGTAAGAGCTACATCGCTTAAAGCTTTTAAAAGTATTCCGCTAAAGCTTGCCCCTATGAGCCCTCCAAAACCTATCATAACACCATCTTTAAGATTTAGATTTTTTTTCTTATAATTAATATAAGAGCCAAAAACTGCTGCAAAAATCATTTGCAATACTGAAATTCCGATAGCATGGTGAGCGCTTGCTCCAAGTGCGAACATAGAAGGAACGATAATCATACCTCCACCAATGCCAAAAAGTCCAGAAGCAATACCTGAAATGATTCCTATGATTAGATAAGGTAAATCTGTGATTTCCATAGCTTTTCCTAAAAAATATTAAATATTTCAAATACGGAATAATTTTATCTTATTAAGCTAAGTATTATCTTAGTTTTTTAAAACAATAGAATATTTTTTTGGTAACTTTAAGCATCGTAAAAATGTTTCAAAATATTATAAAATATAAAGATTTTATAATATTTATTTTAAATTTAAAGCAAAATTTATATTTATTGATTAAAATTAACTTAGACTTTAAAAATTTTCATAAAAGTCTTAATTTTTGAAATATTTTATAAGAAAGGTAAAAGATGAGTGAAAATGATTTTTTTGGTAATTCTTTGATTTTAAAACTTACACACACTCTTCGCTCTTGGCGTTTCTAAACTTCTTTTTATCTAAATTTTTTCTTTAGTATTATTTTTATTTATTTTATTTTTTTAAAAAAGGCCTATTATGTTTGTTAAAAATGTAAATTTTTATTACAGACAAATCCTTGAAAAATTTGAAAATTCTTATTTTGCAGAGGATTTGACTAAGGTAATTATAGGGATTGATTGTGATTATTTAGATGCTAATGAATTATCATTTAGCGAGTTTAAGGCAAAATATTATGAAGCTTTAAGTAAGAATAAAATTTGCGACTTTGCTGGATTTTTTGGAGTTTTTAGTGCGAATTTTGTATCTTTGTTTGAGAAAATTCCACTTTCTTCTAAGAAAAATTATGATTTTCCTTTATTTTTATTTGCCAATGCTAAAGCTTATTTGATTTATGAGAAAAATAGTAAGATGTTTTTTAAATTTGGCGCTTCAAAATATTTTGAATATTTAAAAGATGATATTGAACCAATTAAAAAGAAACAAAAAAATGCTTTTGAAATTTTAAATTCTTTAGAAGATGAAAAAAATGATTTTTTAAAAATGTGTGAAAAAGCTAAAGAATATCTTTTAAGTGGAGATATTTTTCAAGTGGTCTTAAGTAAGCAACTTTGTATCAAGCATCAAGTAAATGCTTTTGATTATTATGAGAGTTTAAGTGCTTTAAATCCAAGCGCTTATATGTATTATTTTCCAAGTAAATATGGTGTTGTTTTGGGTTCTTCTCCAGAGTTTTTATTGAAAATTAAAAAAAGAGAGATTTATTTAGCCCCTATTGCTGGAACTAGAAATTTGGAAAATAACTGTGATCTTTTAGCTTTAGAAAAAGATCTTTTAAGTGATGAAAAAGAACTTAGTGAACATAAGATGCTTGTAGATTTAGCAAGAAATGATGCTTCTAAATTTGGCGCTCAAACAAGAGTGGAAAATCTTTTTTCTATTATTAAAAATAAATTTGTAATGCACATAGTGAGTGAAGTGTATGCCAATATGAAAGAAGATGCGAGTATTTTCGATGTGATTGAAGCAGTTTTTCCAGCGGGAACTTTAAGCGGAGCTCCTAAAATAAGAGCTTTAGAGATCATTAGTGAGCTTGAAGATTGCGATCGTGGAATTTATGGTGGTGCGGTAGGATTTTTAAATTTTAACGAAGACATAACTTTAGCGATTTTAATTCGTTGCGCTTTTTTTACTCAAGATAAGGCTTATTTGGCAAGTGGGGCGGGTATTGTTTTGCAAAGTGAGAGTCAAAAAGAATATGCAGAAATTTGTGCTAAACGCAAGGCGCTTTTGGTAGCTTTTGAAAATTTAAAAAAGGAAAATCAATGATACTTTTAATTGATAATTATGATTCTTTTGTTTTTAATGTCAAAAGCATGTTAGAGCAACTCAGCAATGATGAAATTTTAGTAAGAAGAAATGATGAAATTTCTCTGAGTGAAATTAAAAATTTAAATCCTACTCATATTATTTTAAGTCCTGGTCCAAAGCATCCAAGTCAAAGTGGGATTTGTCTTGAAATTTTTAAAGCAAGGCTTAATATCCCTGTTTTGGGCATTTGTTTAGGACATCAAGCTTTAGCTTTAGCTTTTGATTCTTTAGTGGTTAAGATGCAAGAGCCTATGCATGCAAAAAATTCTTTGATAAAACAATGCAAGGAAAATGAATTATTTTCTAATTTGCCTCCAAATTTTAGCGTGATGCGTTATCATTCTTTAGAGGTTAAACAGCTTAGTGATGAGCTTGAAATTTTAGCCCTTGATGAGAAGGGTGTGATTATGGCTTTGGGACATAAAAATTTACCTTATTATGGTGTGCAATTTCATCCTGAAAGCTATTTTAGTGAATATGGCTTACAGCTTTTTTCTAATTTTTTAAAACAAGATATAAAAAAATCACAAAAACAAGAAAATCCTTTAAGTTTTTATTTGCAAAAAATGAGTGAAAATCATTTTTTACAAAGCGATGATTTTGAGCAAATTTGTAAGATTATTATGTCTAAAGATTATGAAATTTTACAAGTGGCGGCTTTGTTGATTTTAATCACAGAAAAGTCTTTAAACGAAAAATCTTTAAGTGCTTTTGTAAGACAAATTTTAAGATATTCTCAAACTTTTAGTGATGAGAGTGAGATGATTGATATTTGCGGAACAGGTGGAGATGGTTTTAAAAGTATCAATGTTTCTACGACTAGTGCTTTTATTTTAGCAGCTTTAGGGGTAAAAGTAGCCAAACACGGAAATCGTGCCATTTCAAGTTCTAGCGGAAGTACAGATGTGTTAGAAGCTTTAAATATAACTACTCTAAACACTTTAGAATCAGTTTTAAAACAACTAAATAATCAAGGGCTTAGTTTTTTACATGCTCCATTTTTTCATCCTTTAGTAGGAGAACTTAAAGAGATCAGATCAAGACTTGGAGTAAGAACGGTTTTTAATGTTTTAGGTCCTTTATTGCACCCTAATTTAAAGTTAAAATATCAACTTATGGGAAATTATCACGCACCTGTGCATAGGCTTTTGATAGAGGTTTTAAAAAATTTAGGACGCAAAAAAGCTTTAGTGGTAAGAGGAAATGATGGTATGGATGAGCTTAGTATTTGTGATGAAAGTAAAATTTATGAGCTTTGTGAGGGAGAAATTTTAGAGTATTCTATCTGTCCTGAACAATTTGGTTTTAAAAGAGCTTTTCATAGTGAAATCATAGGATCTAGTGCATATGAAAACGCTAAGGATTTAAAAGATATTTTAAGTGGTAAAATGCAAGGGGCAAAATTTGATTTAGTAGTTTTAAATGCTATGTTTGCACTTTATACAGCCAATAAAGCAAGTTCGCCTTTAGTGGCTAAAGATATGATTTTAGAAGCCATTTATTCAGGTAAGGTTATAGAGTATTTTAAGGAGTATCAAGCTTATGCTAAAGCTTAAAATTTGTGGCATTAAAGATGAAAAAAATGCTAAAGATTTAGCTTTTTTAAATATTGATTTTTTTGGACTTATTTTTGCTAAAAGTCCAAGAAGAGTGAGTTTAGAACAAGCAAGAAATTTAAGTGCAATTTTTCATGAAAAAGATAAAAAAGTTGTCGGTGTTTTTGTAGATGAGAATTTGGAACAAATTTTAAGATGTATTCAAGAAGTTAAGCTTGATGGAGTACAAATTTATCGCACTATTACCAAAGAAGAATTTGAAATTTTAAAGGTACAAAATGTTTTTGTATGGCAGGTGATAAGTGTGGAAGATAGTTTAGATTTAAAAAGTGAAATTTTTGCTGATTTAGTGCTTTTTGATGCTAAGGGAATTTTAAAGGGCGGTAATGGAATAAGTTTTAATTGGACTTTATTAAGTTCTTATACTAAAGATTTTGTATTAGCTGGAGGCATAGGTTTGGATAATATTCATAAGGCCGTAAAAACAGGAGCTAAAATTTTAGATCTTAATTCAAAACTTGAAGATGAAAAAGGCTTAAAAGATATCAACAAAATAAAACAAATTTTAAAGGAGCTGAAAAAATGAAAAAAGCATATTATGGGGATTTTGGTGGGCAGTTTTTGCCTGAAAGTGCAATGTTTGCTTTAAATGAGCTAGAAAGTGCTTTTTTGAAATTTTCTAAAGATAAACTCTTTAAAAAAGAATTAAACGAGCTTTTAAAAACTTATGTGGGGCGTCCTACTCCGCTTTATTTTGCTAGAAATTTAAGCAAAAAATATCAGCATGAAATTTATTTAAAACGCGAGGATTTAAATCATACTGGAGCACATAAAATCAATAATGCCATCGCTCAAGCCCTTTTAGCAAAAAAAATGGGAAAGAAAAAAATCATAGCAGAAACAGGAGCAGGTCAACACGGACTTGCAACAGCCACTGCAGCAGCACTTTTAGGACTTGAATGTGAAATTTATATGGGGGCAACTGATGTACAAAGACAGGCTTTAAATGTTTATAAAATGGAGCTTTTGGGTGCTAAAATTCATGCAGTACAAAGTGGGCTTAAAACTCTAAAAGAAGCTACTACTGCAGCTATTCAAGCTTGGGTTGGAGATATTAAAAATATTTTTTATGTGGTTGGAAGTGCGGTAGGTCCTTATCCTTATCCTAAAATGGTAACCCATTTTCAAAGCATTATAGGAAAAGAATGCAAAATGCAACTTCAAAAACTCAATAAAAAAGTAGATTATATTATTGCAGCTGTTGGGGGTGGAAGCAATGCAGCTGGGATTTTTTATGATTTTATCAAAGATGAAAATGTTAAACTTATAGGTATTGAAGCAGGGGGGCTTGGCATCGATACACCTTATCATGCAGCGACTTTAAATAAGGGAAAAACAGGCATTATTCACGGTATGAAAACCAAGGTTTTACAAGATGATTTAGGCAATATCTTGCCTGTGCATAGTGTTTCTGCAGGGCTTGATTATCCAGGAATTGGCCCTTTGCATGCTTTTTTATTTGAAAGTAAAAGAGCGCAATATCATGCTATAAGTGATGAAGAATGTATGCAAGCTTTAAAATTACTTTGCAAAGAGGAAGGTATTATTGCAGCGATTGAAAGTTCGCATGCTTTAGCGTTTTTAGAAAAACTTTGTCCAACTTTAAAAAAGAAAAGCGTGATAGTAGTAAATCTTTCAGGTAGGGGAGATAAGGATATGCAAATGATTAGAGATTATAAAAAAGGGGTGATTTATGGTTGATTTTAGAAAATTTTATAAAGAAAATGCAAATGTGGCTTATACGGTTTTAGGTTATCCAAATCTTCAAACAAGTGAAGCTTTTTTGCAAAGATTGGATCAAAGCCCTATTGATATTTTAGAACTTGGTGTTGCTTATAGTGATCCTATTGCCGATGGTGAGATTATTGCAGATGCGGCAAAAATAGCTCTTGATCAAGGTGTAGATATTTACAATGTTTTTGAGCTTTTAGCTAGGGTAAAAACTAAAAAAGCTTTGGTTTTTATGGTTTATTATAATTTAATTTTTTCTTATGGTTTGGAAAAATTTGTGAAAAAAGCAAAATCTTTAGGGATTTGTGCTTTGATTATACCTGAATTAAGTTTTGAAGAAAGTGATGATTTAATTAAAGAGTGTGAAAAATATAATATAGCTTTAATTACACTTGTAAGTGTTACAACCCCTAAAGAAAGGGTTAAAAAGTTAGTAAAACATGCTAAAGGTTTTATTTATTTATTAGCAAGCATAGGTATTACAGGTACTAAAAGTGTCGAAGAAGCAGTCTTACAAGATAAAGTAAAAGAAATCAGATCTTTTACAAATTTGCCTATTTTTGTAGGTTTTGGCATTCAAAATAATCAAGATGTAAAAAGAATGAGAAAAGTTGCTGATGGAGTGATTGTGGGAACTAGCATAGTAAAGTGTTTTAAACAAGGAAATTTGGATATAATAATGAAAGATATTGAAGAAATTTTCAAAAAATAAAATTTTAAAACATATTTTTATTTTATATTTACTATAATTTTAAATTAAGTTTTTTATAAAGGTGGTAGCTATGTTAAAGATTCTTGAGTATTCCATCACTCATTTTTGCGAGCATATCTTAAGACTTCGCATTGAAGCAGCTCAAGATATAAGCGGTGAACTTTATGGAGCGAGTATTCCTATCATGGGCAAAAGCGAAGGAGAATGTAATTTTTATTTATTTTTTCCAAAAGAATTTTTAAAAAAAATTGCAGAAATTTTAATTAATGATGAAAAATTTAAAGAAGATGACTGGTGCGATTTAACTAAAGAATGTGCCAATCAGATTATAGGTTATGCTAAAAATTTGTTAAATGATGCTAAGGGTGATGACGAGTATAAACTTGGAATTCCCGAATATTTAGGAAAAGTTGATTTTTCTGAAATAGTTCTAGATGAAGCTTTAACTTATAAATTTGAAAATTGTTATTTTAGAATAGGATATTGCAAATAATGAGCGATGATATAGAGTTTAACATTCATCATGGGCTTTTACAATCTTATGAAGATATCTTAGATATTACAGTAGATTTTGTAAGCGAGCTCGGAACTACAAATATGAGTGTAGCAGAGCTTTTAAAACTTGAAGTAGGTTCGGTTATTGATCTTGAAAAGCCTGCTGGAGAAAGCGTTGAGCTTTATATCAATAAAAGAATTTTTGGCAAAGGCGAGGTTATGGTTTATGAAAAAAATCTCGCTATAAGAATTAATGAAATTTTGGATTCTAAGACTGTGCTTCAATACTTTAAAAAAGAAATTTAAATGAGATTACTAGTATTATTTTTTTTAATTTTACCTTTATATAGTGTTGAGCTGATTAGTTATAATATCTACGATAGAAATGATCGAGTAGATTTAATGCTTTCTTTTGATAATGCTTATAATGGCAATATTTCTCAAAAAAAAGAAAAAAATTTAACTCTTTTAACTTTTAGTGATTTAACGTATTCTAAAGATGAATTAAAAGAACTTAACTCTCAACTTGTAGATAAAATTAGTATTAGTTCTAAAAATAATAATACCTATATTATGCTACAAAACAAACAAAATATTAATTTAGAACTTAGCTCTATCAATGATAAATTTGGAGTAAGGATACGAGCTATAGAGCAAGGGAAAGCAAATATCGAATCTGCACCTACAACAACTGCGAATAATTCTCAAGAATTAATGCCTAAACCAAAAAGTACAAGTTTAGAAGGGTATGATTATACAAATTATATCTTAGTAATGCTGATTTTAGTTATTTTGTTAATAGTGCTTTGGTGGTTTAAAAAGACTATGGTTTATAAAAATAACAATGTTTCTAGAGATTTTACTATGATTTTCCAAAGATTTTTAGATAAAAATAATCAACTTGTTGTTTTTGATCACGCTAATAAACGTTATACAATGATAATAGGTAATTCCAATGTGCTTTTAGAAAGTGTTGAAATTCCAGAGGAACAAACAATAAAACATACAGAAAAAACAGAGAAAAATTTTGATTCTTTTTTTGAAGAGAATAAAAAAAGAATTCAAAATCTTATAGAGCAGCGTCAAAAAGGTAAAAAATCTTAAATTTTTTGATTGATTGCTAATGCTATGGTAGCTGGTTTTGCAATTTTTTTGAGCTCATCTTTGGGTAAATTAAGAATTTTGTTTTCTTGATATATATAAAGAGTATTGTTTGCAAAAGCAAAATCAATCTTATCTTCATTTGTGCTTAAAGTTTTAGCTAGGCACAAAATAAAATTAAGCCATGAAATGGTATGAATATTGGGTAAAAGTTGTTTATAGGGTTCAAGATTATAAGGATTAACTTTTTTTCCATTAAGCTTAATAATGCTAGCAATTAAAGCTTTTTCTTTATGTGAAAATCCATAATTTAATCCACCTAGCACAAAATGAGCAGAGTGTTCATTAGCAAAATAGAAATTTAAATATTCTCCAATATGGCATAATTTAGCAGCATTTAGTAAAGTATGCTTATAGTTATCGTTAAGTTTATGAAGATTTTTAAGGGTTGTAAAAATTTGCAGAGCAAAATGTGGAGTTTTATTTTTTTGTTTTGATTGTAAAAATTTATCTTGTAAACATTTTAAACTGGGATTGAAATTTGGTGGAAATGTGATTTTAGGACGAAGCAAATCTTGTAAATAAACTCCTTCTCTGATTCCAACCCCACTCGTGATAACTTGTTTGGCTTTTATTTTTTCCGCAATCTTTAAAAAAATAAATATACCCTCTTTAATGGTATCAAAACGATCCTTTTTTATTCCAAAATTGATTAAAGAGTCTAAGTTTGAATTAAAAATTTTTAAAATATGTCCTTTTTCTTCATCTAGCATATAGCGAAAATCATGTAAATTTTTCAGTGGATAGGAATTTTTTTGCATGATGGAATTAGATATTGCTCTTAAGCTTCCACCTATTGCAATAAGGTTTTGATTGCAAAATTCTTTAGGAATTTGTTCTAAAATTGGTTTTATAAATTCTTCTAAAGAATCCATTTTTCCAGTATCATAGAACAATTCTTTTAGCCTAACAGTGCCAATATCAAGAGATATACAAGAAATAATTCTATTATTTTTTATTAAACACAATTCACTAGAACCACCACCTATGTCTAAAGTGGTTCCATCCTTAAAAGGACTTAATAAATTTAAAGCCGCAAGACCACCTAAGTAACTTTCGCTTTTTCCATCTATACAGCGTATATTTAAAGACAGATTATCTTTGATCCTTTTAATGAAATTTTTTGAATTTGGGGCATCTCTTAAGGCTGATGTGCCTACTATAAATATTTTTTTGCACTTATGCTTTAAAGCGCATTGTTTGAAAAAAGCTAAGGCATCTTCGGCTCTTTGCATGGCTTCTTCTTGGAGAATTTTGCCATTATTATAAGCATTTTCTCCAAGTCTTATTTTGCGTTTGTATTCGCAAGTTGTATAAAAACCATATCTAGAAGTTTTTTCAAAAATCACCATTCTAATGGAGTTTGAGCCAAGATCAACAACGGCTGTTTTTTTTGCCATTAAAATTCTCTATCTCTATGTTTGAGTTTTAATTCTTCTATAGTTTCTACATTATCAGGATCAGGAATGATACATTCATATGGGCAAGCAACAATACAGGCAGGCTCTGAAAAATCATTAACGCACTCTGAACAAAGATCAGGGTCTATTACATAAATTGGACTATTTTCATAAATAGCTTCATCAGGACATTCTTCTCTGCAAGCATCACAACATACGCAGTCTTTTGTAATTAAAAGAGACATCATAACCTTTCAAAAATTTAAAAAATAATTTTAGTTTATACAATAACAAAACTTAAATAAAATATAAAAATAGAAATAAAGATAAATTTTTTGCACCGAAGGTGCAAAATTGTTAAGATTTTTTAGGGAAGCAGAAACGGTATCCTCTACGACGAACTGTTTCTATGGTAGATATGTTTAACGGTTTATCCATTTTTTGACGAATTTGATTGATAGCTACTTCGATAACATTTGGAGTTACTAGCTCAGGTTCTTCCCAGATGGCATCTAAAAGTTGTTCTTTGGATACAATTTGATCCGAATGTCTTGCTAAGTGCGTTAAAACTTCAAAAGGTTTTCCTTTAAGTTCTATATCTTGACCTTTATAAGTAATTTTTTCCTCATCTGGATCAATAACTAAGTCTTCAATTTTAATAACATTGGTTCCACCAAGTCTTAGTCTTGCTTCAATTCTTGCGAGTAGAATATCAAAATCTAAAGGTTTTTTAACAAAATCATCGGCTCCAGCTTTCAAAGCTTTGATTTCTGTTTCTTTGTCTGTTTTTGAAGACATAATCATAACTGAAGTTCTTGGAGATTTATGCTTAATAGTGTTAACAAGTTCCGCTCCATCTCCATCAGGTAAAGTCCAGTTTGCTAAAACTAAATCATAATGTCTAATGCCGATAAAGTATTCTCCATCTTTAAAATTTTCAGAAGAATCGGTTTGATAACCAAATTCATTAAGATTGTCTATAATTGTTTTATTTAGGCTAATCTCATCTTCTATAACTAAAATTCTCATTTGTTCTATCCTTATTAAGAAAAATTTAAAGAATTATATCATAGCTTAAGTAAATGTTTAGATATCTTTAAAAAAAAATTAATATTTTTTTTTCAATTTAACCCCAACTGTAGCATTTTTTATTATATGGGGTTTGAAAATTTTTATGTTAAGATTGGTTAAATTAGGAAAATCTTTTTTTAAATTTAAGCTTACAAAGTCTAAAGACTCTTCAAGGGTGTAAAATTCTTCTTTTTTATACCATTTTTTAATTTTGGTAATTACCTCTGCATAATTTAAAAATTCATTTGCTTTAGCTTTAAGCTTGATAATAATTTTTTGTTTTTTCCTTCTTTCGAAATCTAATATACCGATGATACACTTAAAGTGAAATTTTATTTTTATATGACTTTGCATTCTTCTTTAAAAATCAATCTTTTAATATTAGGTAGATGTTTATATACTATAATAAAAGCGATAATGAAAACGGGTGCATGTGTATGAATTTCTAAGTCATAATTAAATATAAAAGAACTTACAACAAAAGCAAGTAACGCTGCTAAAGAAGCTAGCGAAGATATTTTAAAAATTTTTCCAATAACCACCCATACAATAAATGCTGTAAGCACTTCCAATGGAAGCAAAACTATCATAGCACCTGCTCCTGTTGCTATGCCTTTTCCTCCTTCAAATAACAAGTAAATTGAAAAACAGTGTCCAAAAATAGCCAAAACTGCCACGCTCCAAAGCAAAGCTTGATCATAATGAAGAAATTTTAAGATTAGTAAAGGAATAGCTGCTTTTGCAAAATCTAAAATTATTGTAGCAATGGCAAGTTTTTTTGCTAGTTTGGGATTTTTTTCTTTTACTACTCTTAAAACATTGGTTGCCCCTATACTTTTTGAACCTTCTTTTTTGATATCAGTTTTAGCAAAAAATTTAGCTAGGATTAGCCCAAAAGGGATTGAACCTAAAAGATATATAAAAGCGTAAATTATTAAATTTTCCATAATATCCTTTTCAAATCATCTTAAAATTTTAAGATTTATAACTAAAAATTATATCTTATGAAAATAAATAAACAAAAAATAATTTTTAAGATAAAAATAGTATTAATTAATTATAAATATTTTTTAATAATATTTATTTTTATTTAAGCTCTAAATGATTATTATTTTATTTTAATTTATCTTTAATAGGAGTTTGTAAATGAAAGTAAAATCATTGCTAATCGCATCCTTAGTTGCTTTTTCAAGCTTAAATGCTGCAAGTCTTATAGATGAAGCTAAAAATTCAGGTCTTGTTGCCTTACCAAAAGATCAAAAAGGCGTTGATGAAATTTTGAAACAAAATGGAGTAAAGGCTAGTGAATTTACTCTTGAAAAAGCAGAGCTTGGTAAAAAGCTTTATTTTGAACCACGCCTTTCAAAAAGTGGTATCATTTCTTGTAATACCTGTCATAATGTAGGACTTGGTGGAATAGATGGAATCAGTACTGCAATAGGTCATAAATGGACAGCAAATCCCCATCATTTAAATTCACCAACAGTTTATAATGCAGTTTTAAATAGTACTCAATTTTGGGATGGTCGTGCAGGTACTCTAGCTGATCAAGCTAAAGGTCCAATCCAAGCTGATCCTGAAATGGCAACTCCTGCTAAACTTGCAGTAGAAAAAATTTCATCTTTGCCTGAATATGTGAGTGAGTTTAAAAAAATCTATGGTAAAAGCGGTGTAAATTTTGACAATATTGCTGATGCAATTGCAAATTTTGAAAGAACTTTGATCACTCCATCTCGTTTTGATAAATTTTTAGAAGGCGATGAAAAAGCTTTAACAAAAGAAGAGCAACAAGGTTTAAAACTTTTTATAGATAAAGGTTGTGTAGCTTGTCATAATGGTGTGAATTTAGGTGGCAATATGCAAGCGTTCGAAGTTGCTGGTAAATATAAATTTGCAAATTTAGGCGATTTTAAAGGTGATGCAAATGGCATGGTAAAAACTCCAACTTTAAGAAATGTTGCTGAAACTGCTCCATATTTTCATAATGGCGCTATTTGGAATCTAAAAGATGCTATTAAGGAAATGGGTAGTGTGCAACTTGGCATTAAAATTTCTGATAAAGAAGCAAAAAGTATTGAAACTTTCTTAAAATCTTTAACAGGAACAAAACCAGCAATTGTTTATCCACAACTTCCTATTTCTACTGAAAGAACTCCTAAACCTGAACTATAAGGTTCTAAACAAGCTCTATTTTTAGAGCTTGTTTAAATTTCTTTATCTTAGCTTTGTTATAATTGTCTTTAAATTTTTGCTAGAAAGGTTTGCAATGAAACTTTTTGGAACCGATGGAGTTCGTGGAAAAGCGGGTGAATTTTTAGATAGTTTTTTGGCTATGCGTTTAGCAATGGCTGCGGGTATTTATTTTAAAGATAAAAGTATTACTAATAATATCTTAGTAGGAAAAGATACAAGAAGAAGTGGCTATATGATAGAAAATGCTATTGTTTCAGGGCTTACTTCTATAGGATATAATGTTATACAAATTGGTCCTATGCCAACTCCTGCGATTGCATTCTTAACTGAAGATATGCGTTGTGATGCAGGGATTATGATTTCAGCTTCTCACAATCCTTATTATGACAATGGTATTAAATTTTTTGATGCTCATGGAAATAAACTCAGTGAAGATATAGAGAAAAAAATAGAAGAAATTTATTTTGATGATAAGCTTATACAAGCCTCTAAGGTAGATATGGAAAAAATTGGTCAAGCAAAAAGAATTGATGATGTTATAGGAAGATATATTGTTTCTATTAAAAATTCTTTTCCAAAAGATCTTACTTTAAAGTCTTTGCGTGTGGTTTTAGATGTGGCTCATGGGGCAGCTTATAAGGTAGCACCTACTGTTTTTAAGGAATTAGGCGCTGAAGTTATAGTAATGAGCGATAAACCTAATGGACTTAATATCAATGAAAATTGTGGAGCTTTGCATCCTGCAAACTTAGCTGCTGAGGTAAAGCGTTTGCGTGCAGATGTAGGCTTTGCTTTTGATGGTGATGCAGATCGTTTGGTGGTTGTAGATGAAAAAGGCGAAGTGGCTAATGGAGATAGTTTATTAGGGGTTTTAGCACTTTATCTTAAAGAACAAGGTAAATTACAATCAAGTGTTGTAGTCACTATAATGAGTAATGGTGCTTTAAAAGAATTTTTAAATAAACATGGTATAGAACTTGATACTTGTAATGTGGGCGATAAATATGTGCTTGAAAAATTAAAAGCTAATGGTGGAAATTTTGGTGGAGAGCAAAGTGGGCATATTATTTTTAGTAATTATGCAAAAACTGGAGATGGTTTGATAGCTGCTTTGCAATTTAGTGCTTTAATGCTTTCTAAGAAAAAATCTGCAAGCTCTATTTTGGGTCAAGTCAAACCTTATCCTCAGCTTTTAACCAATCTTAAAATTGCAGAAAAAAAAGATTTAGATAAAATTAAAGGTTTAAAAGAATTAAAAAAAGATTTAGAAAATAAAAATATTAATACCTTATTTCGCTATTCTGGAACAGAAAATTTGATAAGACTTTTGCTAGAAGCTAAAGATATTAAGCTCTTAGAAAAAGAAATGAAAAATGTTGTGGAGTTTTTTAAGAAAGCTTTAAATGGCTAAAACTTTTAAATTTATTTTTTATTTTTGGGGTGTCTTTGTTTTGGTTTTTGCCCTTGATCAATGGGTAAAATCCTTAACTTTAGCAGGACTTAGATGGCAGAGTGAATACTTAGATTTAACTTATGCTCTAAATACAGGCGTAGCTTTTTCAATGTTGAGTTTTTTAGAACATAATTTAAAATATTTACATCTTGCTTTAATTGGCGTGCTTTTTATTTATCTTTTTTGGCAAAAAACACTTTTAAAAACTCATAATATAGCTTTTGGAATGATGCTTGGTGCTGGTGTTTCAAATTTATTGGATCGTTTTATACATGGAGGTGTAGTGGATATGTTTTTTTGGCATAAATGGTTTAATTTTGCTATTTTTAATGTTGCAGATGTCATGATAAATATAAGTGTGGCTTTGATTTTAATACAAGAAATATTTAAAAAAAGGAAAAAAGATGACAGAATGGATTAATGATTATTATTTTTGGATTAAATGGGTGCATTATTTGGCATTTGTTTCTTGGATGGCGGGTCTTTTTTATTTACCTCGTCTTTTTGTGTATCATGCTGAACATAAAGACAATAAAGGTTTTGTCGAGATTGTAAAAATTCAAGAAAGAAAACTTTATTTTTATATACAAACTCCTGCAATGATTGTGACTTTAATCACAGGAAGTTTAATGTTGCATGCTCATAAGGAAGTTTTAATGGTAGGTTCGGGTTTTATGCATGTTAAACTTGCCTGTGTTACACTTTTGATTATTTTCCATATACATAATTATTATTGTTTAAAAGCTTTAGCAAATGATACTTCTGCTAAAAGTGGGAAATATTTTAGAATTTATAATGAATTCCCAACTATAATGTTTATTATTATCGCTTTAATGATGGTTGTTCGCCCCTTTTAGTTTGTCTCCGCTTTAAATTCCATACTAGCGGAGTTAAGCGGATCAATATTTTCTTTCATGATATCGATATAATCTTTATTTTTAAGACGCTTATCATCTCTAAATACTGCACGCACAAGATCCATTCCTATGTAAAAATCTTTCATTAAAACCACAAAAAGATATTGACCAAATTCGGTTGCGATTAAAGCATTTTGATCTTTTATGATGGCACCACTTGTTTTAAGCCCTAAAAGTTCTATGAAAAGTTCTTTTTCGAGGTTGCAATTTAGAGTTTTATTAAATTTATCAATTTCTATTTTCCCTGAAAAAATTTCAGTTAAAAAGACATATTTGATAATCTCTTTTTTATCAAAACAAGCTTTGGCTATATTAGCATTTTGTTTTTCTTGTATAAATTTAGCATAATCATTTAGATTAAATGCATTAATTAAAAGCTCCCCATCTAAAAAGCTAAAAGCCCCGCTGCCTACTCCTAGGTATTCATGATGAGAACTGACATATTCGTCATTAAGCTTGTTTTTTTCTAAAGAAAAACTCCAACCATTGTTTTGGGTATAGTCTTTAAAAAATTCGCATATGATTTGATAATAAGTAAATTCATTATCTTTAATGCTCACTCCTAGACTTTTAGCGATATTATCTTTGGTAAGATTTGATTTCATTAAAGGATAGGTTGTGATTTGTTGTGGGGCTAAATTTGTAGCAATTTCTAAGTCATTTAAAAGTTGTTTTTCGCTTTGTCCTGGAAGATTGAAAATAAGATCTATACTAAAAATAGGTAAAATTCCTAAAGCTTTTGAAATTTTTTCTTGAAGTTCTTTAGATGAACCAAATTTATTATATCTTGCCACTTTTTTTAAAGTTTCATCATCAAAACTTTGAATTCCGCAACTTAAACGATCAATTATACCTTTAAACATAAAAAGCTTATTTGGATCAATATGATTTGGATCACTTTCGCATGAAATTTCTTTTATATTAAATAATTTTTTACAAAATTCTAAGGTTTTTAATAATTCCTCTTCGTTAATCAGTGTTGTACCACCACCCACATACATGGAAGTAAAATCAAAACCTTTATCTTTCATGATTTTAATTTCTTCTCTAAGATTTTGAAAATACACTTTGGCTAAATTTTCATCATAATAATATTTATGAAAGCTACAATAAGGACAAAAAGTATGGCAAAAAGGTACATGGGCATAAAGCATATAGCTTTTGTCTTGTTTTGGAATTTTTTCTTCGGGTTGTTTTAAAAGTTCGACATTGAAACCTTTTTGGAGGGATTTTTCCATCATAGTATGAGAGTATTTTAAAGCTAAATTTTGAAATAAATTCATAAGTGGCCTATATATTAAAATATTTAAGATATAACTTTATCAATTTTTAGCTAAAATAGGAGTAAATTTTTTATTTCTTAAATAAAAAATGGGATTAAGTTTTTAAATTATTTAAAAAGGATATAAAATGGATAAAGCCAAAATTGTTCAAAATTTAAATGCTTTGTTTAAACAAAGAGCAGAGTTTTACTCTTATTTTGATGAAAATATTGCCAAAATCAATAATACTGAAGTATTTGATTTTAAGAATGCTAAAAATTTAAATCCAGAAGAGGTATATAGGCAATTTTATCATTTTGATTATGCTATAAGAAAATTATTGCCTGCTATTTACAAGGCTTATGAAATTACAGATGCAGATTTAGACAAAGATTTTTAATTTATTTAGAGAATAGAATAAACTATTCTCTAAAAGACATATCTAAATTTTTTGATTCTTCTTTTATATTTTTACTCATATCTTCGCTTTGCTCAAATCCTCCACCAAATGCTTTGATTACATCTACTATGGAATTAGCATAAGAATATTTAGTATTATTAAAAGCAACCGCAGCATTAAGCCAATTTTGACGTGCTTCTAAATAATCTTGCAAAGACATTTCTCCTATATCATAGCGTTCTTTAGCAATTTCATAGATTCTTTTGTAAGATTGTTCGCTTGCTTGTGCATTATCGTATTGTAAGCGTATAGTTTTTCTAGCTACTAAAGCATAGCGAATTTCTCCAAAAGCAGTAATCAAAGTATTTTGATAATTTACAAAAGCTTCATCTTTATTAAGCTTAGCTAAATTTACATTTTGGTAAATTTCACCCCAATGAAAAATAGGCAGAGTAAAGTTTCCACCTATATTCCAAGTCTTAGAACCTCCTTTAACCAAGGTATCTAAATCCCCACTTTCAAATCCCAATAATCCTGTTAAAGAAAGACTAGGTAAGAAAGCCGTGCGAGCTACTCCAACAAGATAATTTTGCTGAGTTAATTTTTCTAAAGAAGAGCCAATATCTGGACGTTGAAGCAAGATGGTACTTGAAATTCCAGTTGGAATGTCAAATTCTTTAAGATTAAAAACTTGATAGTTTTGATTTTTGTAAAGTATGTCATTTAAATCATTTGAAGTTAAAATTTTTAAAGCTTTAAGGTAATTTTCTTTATTTAATTTTGCTTCATTATATTGCAAAGCCATACTTTCTAAGTTGGCTCTTGCTTGAGCAAGTTCATATTCACCTACAGCGCCAACTTGAAATTTTTCATCATTAATCCTATAAATTTCTTTTGCAGATTCATAGGCTTCTTTAAGAGCATTTTCATTTTCATAAGCATTTACAAGATTAAAATAAGTTTGAACCGTATTTGAAATAACAGAAAGTCTTGCAGCTTCATAATCATACTCACTTGCTTTAAAGCCTGATTTTGAGGCGCGATATGTATCGCGATATTTTCCCCAAAGATCGATTTCATAGCTTAAATTAAGCCCCATTTTAAAATCATTACCGTAACTTACTTCCCCGGTTCGATTGCTTGGAGCATTTATAGCTGTTTTTGAACGATTACCGCTTGCGCTACCATCAAATTTTGGCAACAAACTGCTAAAATCTATACCTAATTGAGCAGCAGCTTGTTCCATGTGTATGAAGGCAAGTTTTAAATCATTATTATTTTTAAGTGCTAAATCAACCACTTTATTTAAATTTTCATCATCAAAATCTTTCCACCAATTTTTTGTGATAGAGCTATTGTTTTCTTTTTCCCAGGATAAGGCTCCAAACTTATTATCAATGCTATAGTTTGCTTCGGGAATATTTAAATTTGGACTTAAAGAGCAAGCTGAAATCAAAAGAGTAAAACTTGCTATAGCACTAATTGAAATTATTTTATTCATGAACCTTACCTCTTTTTTTATCTAGCCATTCATTAAAATTTTCTAAAAGATAGAAAAATAAAGGCACAAAGAATATCGCTAAAGTTGATGCTGCGATCATTCCACCAATAAGCCCTGTTCCTAAAGAGTGTCTTGAAGCACTTCCTGCTCCTGTTGCGAAAATCATTGGCAAGACCCCAAAAGTAAATGCCAAAGAAGTCATTATGATAGGACGAAAACGAAGTTTTGCTGCTGCAACAGCTGCTTCAAAAACTCCTTTGCCTTTTTTAAAGCGCTCTTCCATTGCAAATTCTACGATCAAGATAGCATTTTTAGCTGAAAGTCCAATCAAGAGCAAAAGTCCTGTTTGAAAATATATATCATTGCTAAATCCTCTTAAATATACCAATAAAAATGATCCAAATACCGCAAAAGGCACAGCTGTTACAACTGCTAAAGGTATAAGCCATCTTTCATATTGGGCAGCTAGAATTAAGAAGACAAATATCATCCCTAAAGCAAAAGCATAGCTTGCTGTTCCTTTGCTAGAAACTTCTTGATAGGCTGATCCACTCCAAGCTATGGAATAATCATCCCCTAAAGTTTCTTTTGCTACTTGAGCAATCGCTTCTATAGCTTGACCTGAAGTATAACCTGGTGCGGGTTGACCTTGAACTTGTGCCGCTGGGAAAAGGTTGAATCGTTTTACATCATCAGGCCCTGAACTTCTTTGTAAAGTTAAGAAAGAATCAAGTGGTATCATTTTTCCATCGTTTGATCTTACAAAAATATTTTTTAATGCATCTTGTGTATTTCTAAAATCACCTTTTGCACGGATATTTACTTGGAAGTTTTTGCCTAACATAGAAAAATCATTAACATAATAAGTGCCTATAGTTGCATTCATTGTGTTAAAAACATCTTGCATGTTAAGATTGTAGTGTTTTAATTTATCTCTATCAATTATAAGCTTGTATTGAGGGAAAGTTGTATCAAGGGTTGTTCTTACTCTTGATAGTTCTTTTCTTTGGTTGGCTACAGCAACAAGTTTATTTACATCTTTTTGTATTTCATCATAACTTTTTCCACTTTTGTTTTGAACATACATTTCAAAACCACCTGTGATGCTTAATCCAGGTATAGGAGGTAGGCCTATAAATATACTTGAAGCGTTGCGATCAAAAGCAAATTTTTTATTAAGTTCCATGGCGATTTCATCAGCACTCACATTTCTATCTTTCCAATCTTGCAAGCCTATAAACATTGCAGCAGCGTTTTCTTTTAATGAGCTTGTAAAAAGATCAAATCCTATCATAGCCATTGCATCTTTAATTCCATTGGTTTTTAAAACTTCTTGACTTATATGATCAACTTCTGAGATTGTTCTATGAAGTGCTGAAGCCGAAGGAAGATTAATAATGCCAATCATCAAACCTTGATCTTCTTCAGGAACTAAAGAGCTTGGTACAGCTTTATAAAGATAAAAAATTGCCCCAAGCATAATACAAAAAATTAAAACAAAGCGAATGGTTCTTTTTAAAATATATGCTACTCCTGTGCTAAATACAGAAGTACTCCAATCAAAAAAATCATTAAATTTCTTTACAAATTTAAATGGCTCTCCTTCATTACGTCGTAAAAAGAGTGCACATAAAGAAGGTGTTAAAGTAAGAGCAACAAAACCTGATATGGCTACAGATATTGCTAAGGTAAGGGCAAATTGTCTTTGAATTTCTCCAACAAAACCTGATATAAAAGAAACGGGTATAAAAACAGCACAAAGTACAAGAACAATTGAAATAACCGGAGAGCTAACTTCTTGCATCGCTTGGATAGCAGCATCTTTTACGCTTATTTGTTCATTTTCGTGTAAAATCCTATCGATATTTTCCACAACTATAATTGCATCATCTACAACAATCCCTATAGCTAAAATCAAGGCAAAAAGCGTAAGCAAGTTAATACTAAAGCCTAAAACATAAAGTCCAGCAAAAGTTCCTAATAATGAAACAGGTACTGCTATCATAGGAATAAGCGTTGCACGGAAATTCTTTAAGAACATATACATAACAATGATAACTAAAATTAGAGCTTCAACAAAAGTTTTAATTACTTCTTTGATTGATTCTATCACAAATTTTGTTGTGTCGTAAGGAATTTTATATGTTAAACCTTTTGGGAAATTTTTTGAAAGTTCTTGCATTTTAGCCTGGACAAGTTCTGCTGTATGCAATGCGTTTGCCCCTGATTGAAGATTGATTATAATCGGAACTGCATCATTGCCATTTAATCGTCCTTGTGAGCTGTATTGCTGTGATCCTATTTCTACATCAGCTATATCTTTAAGTCTTAAAAATGATCCATCATCATTTGTTCTTAAAATAATATTTTCAAATTCGCTAGGATTTTGTAGTCTTCCTTGCATAGTGATTGAATAAACATAAGGGGATTTTTGAATTACGGGCTCTTCGCCAATTTTACCAGTTGCGTATTGAGCATTTTGGTCATTAACCGCAGAAATTACATCAGTAGCTGTGATTCCAAATTTATTTAATAAATCAGGTTTTAGCCAAATTCTTAAAGAATAATTACGATTTCCTATAGCGTTTGCATCCCCAACTCCCGGAACTCTTTTTAACTCATCTAAAACATTTAAAGCGATGTAGTTGTATACATCCACTGCACTCATTGAACCATCATTTGAATACATAGAAATTGCAGCAAGTGTTGCTGAAGAAGTTTTTCTAACAGTTACTCCAAGTTTTTTAACTGCATCTGGCATTTTTGCAGTTGCAGCTGAAATTCTATTATTAACATCTATAGTGGCTTGATCGGGATCTGTGCCGATATCAAAATAGACAGTCAAACTCATAGTTCCTGAAGAACTTGAAGTTGAATCCATATAAATCATATTATCTGCACCATTGATTGCATCTTCGATAGGACTTGCAACCGTTGAAGCAATGGTTTGTGCATCAGCTCCTGTGTAAGTTGCGCTTACCTTAACCGTAGGAGGAGTTAAAGAAGGATATTGTTCTATGGGTAAATTTGTAAGACCGATGACTCCAGCTAAAGAAATGATAATTGCAACAACTGAAGCAAAAACAGGTCTTTCGATAAAAAATTTAGAAAACATTATTGTGCTCCAATTTCTTTAACTTCGCTACCAACTTGAATTTTTTTAAAGTTATCTAAAATGATTTTGTCGCCATTTTGTAATCCTTTGTCAATGATAGCGTATTCATTGTTTTGGTAGCTTATATGTACAGAAGATTTTTCTACTTTTCCATTTTTAACAAGAAGAATATAAACATCATTTTGATCTTGTTTAATAGCTATTTGAGGCACTTTAAAGCCATTTTTTTGTATAAAACCTTCTGAAGTAATTGTTGCAAAAGCACCCGGTAAAAGTGTTGAGTTGTTGTTATCAAATACAGCTTTGGCTTTTACTGTTCCACTATTAGCATCTATAACGGAATCAATAAAATAAAGTTTGCCTTGAACGGTTTCTCCATTAAGATTTAAATTTGCATGAATGCTGTCTAAATCCCATTTTCCGCTTTGAGTATTGCGGACTAAATTTAGTTTATCTGTATCTGAAATAAAGAAATCTGCGTAAATAGGATTTAAATTTGTAACTCTAACTAGTTCAGTTGTTGAAGCACTTACATAATCCCCTATATTAACTAAAGCATCTCCTATAGTACCATCAAAAGGAGCTTTTATTTCGGTATGATCTAGATCAATTCTTGCATTTGCAAGTTGTGCTCTAGCAGTTGTTAGACTAGCTTTTGCATTATTAAATGTAGCAAGAGAAGAGTCGTATTCTTTTTGAGAGATTGCATTTTTGCTAAAAAGAGCCTTGGAACGATTAAAATCCTTGCTCGCGTTTTCAAAAGTTGCCTTAGCCATTAAAGCTTGTCCGTAAGCTGAATCAACGCTAGCTTTAAATTTATCTTGCTCTACAATAAATAATGTTTGTCCTTTTTTTACCTTATCTCCAGCCTTAAAAAGTTTATTTACTATTACGCCACTAACTTGAGGTTTTATAATAACATCATAATCACTGACAAGTTTAGCAGGATAAGTAAAACTAAGTGGCAAATCTTCAGATTTAGCACTCATTGTTGTTACAGGTTGAGGCGGCATTTGTATTTTTGGTGCTTCTTCTTTGCTACAAGCAGTGAGTAAAAGCACAACACTTAAAGCTAAAATAGTTAAAATAGTATTGTTTTGAAATAATTTCATGGTTTTGCCTTGAAAAATTAAATTAAAAATTGTAATATTTATTACAAAAATTTTTGGCTAATTATATCTTAATTTTGGTTAATAAAATTATTTTTTAAGCTTTGGAACCATTGATCCCATTTAGAAAAACGTTTACAACAAATTCAACATGTTCTTTTTGTTCTTTTTTATTTTTCAAAGGAGCATTAATTAAAACATTAAGATGATGATAAGGTTCTTTTAACATAGTGCAAAAAAGAACAGCAAGTTTTTCTGCGTTTTTTTTCATATAAGAATTATTTTGTTGCTTAAAAAAATCCATAAGTATGTTATAGGAAAAATTTTGTTGATTGTTTTCTATCCAATTAGCAAGGTGTCTATCTTTATCATAAACTTGAGAATAAACAATTTTACCAAAAGCTACAGCTTCTGGTTGATTAAAAATTTCTATAAAAGTTAAACCAAAAGAAGTTAAAATTTCTTTTAAAGTACCATTTTCAATTTCTTGTGTTTTGGAATAAATAAGATGAAAATGTTTTTTACATATGTCATCTAAAATTTCAAAGAATAATCCTTCTTTGCTTTTAAAACTATTATAAATATTAGAATAAGATCCTCCGGATAATTTAATAATATCACTCAAACTTGTTTCTTGGTAACCTTTTGTTAAAAAAAGCTCTAAGGCCACTGCTTTGATTTTCTCTTGTCTAGCTAAAACTTTTTGTGATGGTGTTCTATTTGAGTTCATTTTTTATCCTTTGTAAGAGTGTTTTTGGGGTATACAAATATACTTTTTCTAAAAACCGAAATTTTTTCATTATCTTTTGCATAAGCTTTTATATGTAAAGGAAAGATTATATCTTTTTTATCGTTGTTTGCTAAATTTTTTGTAGCTTTGATAACAACTATTTTTTTAACTTGTTCTCCTGCTTTTAATTTAAAAGGTTTGTTTGGTCTTATGATTTCAATTCCATCATTTATTCCTTCTAAATTTGCTGTAAAATAATATTCATGAGGTTTAGAATCTGTATTTTGAAACAAAAAGGTATAAGCATTTGAAATGACTAATTTACCTTTAACATTTGAAATATTATATAATTCACTACTACGATTGATATTTAAAAGCATGCTTTCTTTTTTGCTTCCCATGATAATTAAAGCCAATAAAGCAATTAAAAGAACTATAAAATATGCTATCGTTCTAAATCTTAAATAATGAACCTTAGAACGCGTTTCAATAGCTTTTGCACTTGTCCAATTGATCAAACTTGGACGATTAAATTTGCTTTGTACCTTAGAACAAGCATCGGCACATTCAAGACAATTAATACATTCAAGTTGCATTCCTTTGCGTATGTCAATATGAGTTGGACAGATGCTAACACAGGCTTCACAACCTATGCATTCTCCTTCAGGCGGTTTTTTATGAAGTTTGATGTGTCCATCATAAATCAAACCCCCGCGTTTTTCATCGTAGATCACTTGCATTGTATCATGATCAAACATTACAGATTGTATTCTTGCATAAGGACAGACATAAATACAAAATTTTTCTTGTAAATAGGTAATATCCAAAGTAAAAAGTAAGCTAGCACAAAATAAAACTCCAAGTAAAAGTAGATGCTCACCAGGATTTTGAATATAATTGAAAAAATCTTCAGGAGGAATAAAGTACCAAAGTAAATTACTAACAGCAACTAAAGATATAAAATAAAAAATTATTACTCCAAGAAATTTTTTAAAATATTGTCCCTCATATTCTTTTTGTTTATTATTAATATTTTTGCGAATTTTAAGAAATTTAGTTTGTATAATATCCCTATATATAACTCTAAAAATCGTTTGTGGACAACTCCAAGCACACCAAATTCTTCCGCCTAAAGTTGTAATAAAAAAAATAAATAAAAAAAGAAATATAAGAATAAAAGGCATGAGATAAAATTCTTGTGTTGAAAAAGAAATAAAAAATAGGTTTAATTTAGAGTGATCAAAACTTAAAAGAAAAAAATGATTTTCATTAATTCTTATGAAAGGTAGAGCAAATATGACAATACTTGCAATTAAATATATAAAATATCGTTTTTTTGTATAGTTTGTAATGTGTCCTTGCATTTTTAGACCTTAATTATAATTTTTAGCACTTTGTAACTAAAGATTATAGCCGATAAAAACTAAAACAATTTTTAAATGCTTTCTAAGTTAGAATTAATAAGAAGTGTTTTATAATTATATTTCACAACAAAAATTTACACATGAAAGGTGGTGAGGACTGTGCCAGGAATCAAGGTGCATCCTAACGAGTCTTTTGATGAAGCGTATCGTAAATTCAAAAAGCAAGTAGATAGAAATCTAGTTGTAACTGAAGTAAGAGCAAGAAGATTTTTCGAGCCTATGACTGAAATTCGCAAAAAACAAAAAATTTCAGCACGCAAAAAAATGCTTAAAAGACTTTATATGCTTAGACGCTACGAGTCAAGACTCTAACCCAAAAGCCCGAAAGGGCTTTTTTTATACCTACAAATCTTCATTCGGTATTAAAAAGTATTTATTATTTTTTGTTAAAATTTCTAATTTAAATTTTCTGTTTTTAGGATAAACTTATGAAAAAAATCAAAAAAATCATTCAAATTGGTATGATAGGTGGTTTAGCAGCTGTTGCTGGAGGTGCTTTAGCAGGTTGTGGAAGTAATAATGACAATGCAGATACTTTAAATCAAGCAGCTAATGTTCAAGGAGCTTTTGTAATTATCGAAGAAACAGCTCCAGGGCAGTATAAAATCAAAGATCAATATCCAAGTGATGAAACAAGGGTAGTTTTAAAAGATCTTAATGGTACAGAAAGAATTTTATCCAAAGAAGAAATGGATGCTTTGATTAAAGAAGAAGCAGCTAAAATTGATAATGGAACTTCAAATTTAACTAAAGACAATGGACAAATCAGTAGTGGAGGATTGAGTTTGGGAGAAACTTTACTCGCAAGTGCTGCAGGCGCTATTTTGGGAAGTTGGATAGGTTCAAAACTTTTCAATAATCAAAATTTTGCCAACCAACAACGCGGTGCTTTTTCAAATCAAAGTGCTTATCAAAGGAGTGTTAATAGTTTTAATAAAGCAGGTACAACAAGCTCCGCTTCAAGTGCTAAAAAATCAGGTTTTTTTAGTGGAGGCTCTAAAGCCACAAGTTCTAGTTCTTCTTTTGGTTCTTAAGGATAAATAATGCAATTATTACAAGTAGACAAACTTCAAAAAGATTATTTAGAAAATATAGGTTTTTCTTGGCATACAGATGAAGATGGAAGTGATTATATTAGCAATAAGTTAGTTTGTGTTAAGGAAAGTGAAGTTAATGCTTATTATGAAGCGGTAAATGAGCTTTATGATATGTTTATTGCTGCAGCGCAAGAAGTGATTGACAATGATCGTTTTGATGAGCTTGGAATCCCTTTTAATCTTATTGATGCGATTAAAATGAGTTGGGAAAATGAGGTTCATTGGCATTTATATGGGCGTTTTGATTTAGCGGGTGGGCTTGATGGTAAGCCTATAAAACTTATAGAATTTAATGCTGATACCCCTACTGCTCTTTTTGAAAGTGCGATTTTACAATGGGCACTTTTAAAACAAAATGGAATGGATGAAAGCGCACAATTTAATAGCATTTATGAAAGTTTGATGGATAATTTTAAAAGACTTATTACCCTTGATGAAAGTGTTGAAGAGTTTGAAGAGCATTACCAAGGGTGGAAAATTCTTTTTTCAAGTGTTGCAGGAAGCAAAGAAGAAGAAATCACTACAAAATTACTTTCCCATATAGCCAATGAAGCAGGTTTTCAAACTAATTTTTCCTTTGTAGATGAGGTAGAATTTAGTGAAGAAGGAATTTTTAAAGAGGGTGAAAATTATGAGTATTGGTTTAAGCTTATTCCTTGGGAGGATATAGCTATAGAAGAGGGTGAACTTGCTATGCTTTTAACTCAGATCATGCGTAATCAAAGAGCGATTATTTTAAATCCTGCTTATACGCTTTTATTTCAATCTAAGGGAATTTTAAAAATTTTATGGGAGCTTTATCCAAATCATCCATTACTTTTAGAAACAAAAGATACTCCTTTAGAGGGTAAAAATTATGTTAAAAAACCTGTTTTTGGTAGAGAAGGTGCAAATATCAGTATAATTAAAGATGGAAAAACTTTGCATGAGAATGTAGGTCCTTACGGGAATAATAAGGCTATTTATCAAGAATATGTAGAGTTTAATTCATGTGAAAACGAATACTATCAAGCAGGTGTTTTCTTTGCTTATGAAGGGTGTGGCTTAGGATTTAGAAAAGGAGGACTTGTGCTTGATAATTATTCTAAATTTGTAGGACATATTATAAAGGATTGAAAAATGAAAATTGTTTGTTTAGATGCGGCAACTTTAGGGGATTATGATTTAAGTGTTTTTGAAAAATTTGGTTCTTTGCAAATTTATACTACAACAAATAAAGAGCAAACCATAGAGCGTTTAAAAGATGCTAATGTCGCCATGACAAACAAGGTTGTAATTGATAAAGATGTGATTGATGCTTGTAAAAATTTAAAACTCATTTTAGAAACTGCTACAGGGGTTAATAATATCGATATTGAGTATGCTAAAGAAAAAGGTATTATTGTAAAAAATGCTGCTGGGTATTCTACCATGAGTGTTGTACAACATACTTTTGCGTTTATGTTTACTTTTTTAAATCAAGTGCTTTATTATGACAAATGGAGCAAAGAGGGTAAATGGTGTGAAAGTTCTATTTTTACAGATTATAGTAGAATTTTAAACACCTTAAGTGGTAAAAAACATGGTATTATAGGTTTAGGAGCTATAGGTAAAGAAGTGGCAAAAATTTCAAAGGCTTTTGGAGCCGAAATTTATTATTATTCTACGAGTGGAGCTAATAAAAACGCAGATTTTGTACATTTGGAATTAAAAGATTTATTGAAAACTTGCGATATTATAAGTATCCATGCACCTTTAAATGAAAAAACTAAAAATTTACTCACCTTTGAAGAATTAAAGCTTTTAAAAGATAATGCGATTTTGATTAATGTAGGAAGAGGTGGGATTATCAATGAAAATGATTTAGCTAAAATCATAGATGAAAAAAATATTCGTGTAGGGCTTGATGTTTTAGAAATTGAACCTATGATGAAAAATCATCCGCTTTTAAGCATTAAAAATAAAGAAAATCTTATTATCACCCCTCATGTTGCATGGGCGAGTAAGGAAGCTTTAAATGCTTTAATGGATATAGTTTATAATAATTTAAAAGAATGGATAGAAAATGGCAAGTGAACATAGTTTTGATATTTCAGCAGCTTTAGATAAGCAAGAGTTAAAAAATGCTTTTGAACAAGCTAAAAAAGAACTTGATAGTCGTTATGATTTAAAAGGAATTAAGTGTGAGATTGATTTAAGCGAAAAAGAGAGTATTTTTAAACTCAGTTCTTCTAGTGAAGGAAAACTTGATGTTCTAAAAGATATAGTGATTTCTAAACTTATCAAAAGAGGAATTAATCCTAATGCTATTAAAGAGCTTTCTCGTGAAAGTGGAGCAATGTTTCGTTTAAATTTGAAAGCAAACGATGCTATTGATAGTGAAAATGCTAAAAAAATCAATAAAGCTATTAAAGATAGCAAGCTTAAAGTTAACTCTTCGATTCGTGGTGAAGAAATTCGTGTTGTAGCAAAACAAATCGATGATTTACAAGCTGTGATGAAGCTTGTAAAAGAGCTTGATTTAGAGTTAAATATCAGTTTTAAAAATCTCAAATAAGGTTAAATTTGAAACATTGTTTAGCTCTATGTTTTGTTTTTTTTCTTTGTGCTTGTAGTGTGAAAAATCAAAATTTTTCAAGTCAAAGCTTGATGGTTTTGATTGCTTCTCCTATGATAAAAATCAATGATGCAGCTTTTTTAAAAAAAGAAAATAATGCTTTAAATTTGGAAGTTTATAAACTAGGGCAAGCTTTTTTTGAACTCAAAATCAAGGATAAAATTTGCATCAATGCAGTGTGTTATGATAAAAAAGTGTTTAATCAAAAATTTTTTAAAAATGTATATTATGATGATATTTTAAGTGATATTTTAAAGGCAAATGCTTTATGGCGGGGTAAAAATTTAGAAAAAACTGATTGTGGTTTTGAGCAAAATTTAAAAGCAAAAAATTATGAAATTTTTTATCAAGTTTGTGATAATAAAGTAAGTTTTTTTGATAAAATTTCACATACTAAAATTATCTTAACGCATATTCAAAATTGAAGGATAGAGTTTGAAATTTTTTTTACTGGTATTTTGCTTTGTCAATCTAGCTTTAGCACAAGTTTATAAAGGTGAATTGTATTTTTATCATTTGCAGGATAAAGAAATTTTTGCCATAGTTTATGATAATGCACCTATGACTCCACTTTTTGACAGGGATAAAAATCAAACAAGTTCTAGTTTTTTAATTATTGATGATATAAATGGAAATTTAGAGATTCCGCTCGTTAAGACAAATGATTTTTGGCAGGATGAGCGTAAAAAATATAAAATCAATTCTTCTAAAATGCTTACATATGATAATAAAAATTTTCAAGGAGAAAATTTAGGAACAACTACTTTAGAACTTGTTGAAACGCAAGATGGCATTCGTATAAAGCGTAGTCTTGATTTTATAGGTTTTAATGATGATTTTAAAGAATTTCATCCTGTTCATAAGGGTGTATTTAGTTTTGAACAAATTCGCCAAAAACCTATTTTTTTACAAGATGGAAAAATTAGTTTTGAAGAATGGTATTATTTTTATGAAGATGGTATGAGTCGTGCTATTTTAGAGTTAAATAATTTTGTTTATGATATTAATGCTCACGCATTTGTAAAACTAAATGATTTGTATAATACTGAAAATAAAAAATTTCAAAATCTTTTACATGAGAAGCTTAAAAATACATGTGATGAGTGTTTTGAAGATCTGCAAAATTTACAATTTAATAATAATTTTTTGCTTAATAATGGAAAACTAAAAATTTGTTATCTACCTTTTGAAGGTCATTTTTTAGATGAAAATATTTGCGTAGAATTTAACGAAGATGAGCTTAAGGAATTTAAAAAATAATGGAAAAATTAAAAAATTTTTTAAGTTTGAAAAATATAGAAGATACCCAAATTTATAAAGAGCTTAAGTGTGCTAAAAATGAGGCTTTGATTCTTAGAGAGCTCTGTAGAAATTATGTCGTTTCTATTTCTTCTATCAATGCCTTTACTTTATTATCGACAGTTTTTGGAAATGATAAGTATCTTTATCTTGATGCTTTGGAGGATTTAAAAAAACTTATCGAAAGAGGTTTTGTAAATCAAAATTCGAGTTTTTTTAAAAGTTTAGAAAATAATAAAACTCAAACATTAACTCTTGCCTTATTGCAAAGCGAGCTTAGTCTAAGTGAATATTTTTTAGAATTTTTAGAAGCAAAACCTCGTTTAAACTTTGAGAAACAAGAGGCTTATGCAGATTATTTAGAATATTTAAAAGATGAATTTGTGCGTATTCAATTATACGAAAGATTAAGTTTTATACAAAAAAGTGCTTATAATAGTGAAATAAAAAATCAAATTAAACTTTATGAAAAACATATCAAAGAAAGACTAAAAAAAAGTAAATTTTATAATGTATTGGCTGATATTTTTAAAGAATACAATCTTGAACATAAAGAACAAATTATTTTTCTAGCACTTTTAAAAGAAGAATACGCCTTAAGTAATGAAAGTTCGATTTCTAGAGAAATGAATTCTTTACTTTCTTTAATCAGTGAAAATGATTTAGAAAGGCATAAAAATAAAAAACTATTACAAGAAAATGCTCCTCTTTTAAACTTAATCGAGTATGATGAATATTTAAATGCTTTTGGAGATATTTCTAAAAGTTTTTTTATTATTGATGAAATTTTACAAAGAATTATAAATTTTGAACCAAAACAAAGTAAAAAAATCAAAATTGAAAGTGTTTTAAAAGATCAGGATATTTTTGAGCTTATAGAACCAAGCACTGATATCAATGATATTATTATGCCTGAAAATACAAAAGAGCTTTTAGAAAATATTTTAAAACAACAAGATAAAAAAGTCCTAGAAAGACTTCATTCTTGGGGTATAAAGAGTAATAAAAATATAGAAGCTAAAATTATTTTTTATGGTCCTGCTGGTACTGGAAAAACTATGTCAGCTTTAGCTATGGCTAAATCAATGAAAAAATCTGTTCTTAGTTTTGACTGTTCTAAAATTTTGAGCAAATGGGTTGGAGAGAGTGAGCAAAATGTAAGAAAAATTTTTGATACCTATAAAAATATCGTGCAAACTTGCAAACAAAGTCCTATTTTACTTCTCAATGAAGCCGATCAGTTTTTAAGTACGCGTGTAGATGGAAGTAGTGGTAGCGATAAAATGCATAATCAAATGCAAAATATATTCTTAGAGCAAATTGAGCGTTTTAGCGGTGTGATTATCGCTACGACAAATTTTTTAGAAAGCTTAGATAGTGCATTTTCAAGAAGATTTGATTATAAGATAGAATTTAAAAAACCTGATTTTAAAGATAGGCTTAAAATTTGGGAAAAATTTCTACCTAAAAAAGCATTATTTGAAAAAGATTTTGATATAAATATTTTATCAAATTATGAATTAAGTGGAGCACAAATTTTAATGGTGGTGAAGAATACAGCTTTGAAAGTAGCTGTATCACAAGATGGGGTTTTTAAAATGCAAGATTTTATAGAAAGCATACAAAAAGAATTAAATTCAAGTTTTGATAAAAGTAAGATTGTTGGATTTTAACTTTTTTAATGTTTTTGTATAGCGAACTATAAAATAAAACAAAGCTACAATTAAAGTACTCCATTCCCAAAACATAGGAACTTTTGGAGTTAAAAAATAATGATAACTTGCCAAAACTAAGCTTAAATATCCTAGTTTTCTAATTTTACTAAGTTTTTTAAAGATTTTAAAAGAACTTAAAAGCATTAAAAATATGATTAAAAATGCGATAAATCCACTTACTTCTAATAAACGATGTGAAATATCATCAAAAAGCCTTAAAATTTGAGCATTTCTATCAAAAATAAAATAATTTAAAAAGTGTAAAATCGCCCAAAAAGTTGCAAAAATACCTAAAATTTTAGGATAATTTTTTGTTTTTTTAAATTTAAGCAAAGAAAATAAAAGACTTAAATTTAAAAAGATCAAAGCAAATATTCCGGTGTAAATATAGGCTTCTTTTACAAAATCAAAGGCTTTTATGATATGATAAAAGCCATAGATTAAACTTATGATAAAGCTAAAATAAGCAAGAAATTTAAAGTATTTTGTCTGCATTAAAAATTCACTTTCAAGTCCATGTTTTTATATAAACTTGCTACTTCTTTTTCATAGCCATTAAACATTAAAGTAGGCTTGGTAAAGAAATCTCCTAAAGTCCTCTCGTTAGCTTGAGACCATCTAGGATGAGAGACATTAGGATTGACATTGGCATAAAAACCATATTCGTTTGGAGCGTAACTTTCCCAAGTGGATTTAGGCTGTTCTTTGGTAAATTCTATTTTAACTATGGATTTAATACTTTTAAAGCCATATTTCCAAGGAACAACAAGGCGTATTGGAGCGCCATTTTGAGGCTTTAAGGCTTTTTTATACATTCCTACTGCAAGCAAGGTAAGAGGATGCATAGCTTCATCCATGCGAAGTCCTTCTACATAAGGATAGTCTATAGTTGGAAATAAAGCGTCTTGATCGGGAAATTGACTCTTATCTAAAAGAGTGGTAAATTTAACAAATTTTGCTTTGCTTGTAGGCTTTGCCATTTCAATCAAACGACGCAATTCAAAGCCTACCCAAGGTACCACCATAGACCAAGTTTCAACACAGCGAAAACGATAAATTCTTTCTTCTAGAGGGAATTTTAAAATATCTTCCATGCTTAGAGTTAAAGGTTTTTCTATTTCTCCACTGATATCGATTTTCCAATTTTGAGTGTTGAAATTTTGTGCTAATGATACAGCCTTTTTTTTGTCTGTTGAAAATTCATAAAAATTAACATAATTTGTAGCCAGTTCTTCATCGCTGATTTCAAGTTTGTTTGGATTAGTATCGTTTGTGAAATTTAAAGCAGATAGTTTAGAAGTAAGCACGCTTGAACTTATTAAAGCACCTGCTCCAAGTTTTAAAAAATCTCTTCTTTTTTTATATAAATTCTCAGGAGTTATAATCATAATTTTTCCTTATTAAAAATTTTTATTATTAAAATATAACAAGGATAATGATTATTAAATTTCTTGTAGAATTTTTTCACAAATTTTTCTAGGGTTATTATCTTTATAAATAGGGCGTCCAACTACTATAAAATCGCTTAAATTTTCTCTAGCCATTGTTAAATTAGCGACGCGTTTTTGATCATCATTTTTCTCTCCAAATGGACGAATTCCTGGAGTGAGAGTTAAGAAATTTCTTTGGGTGTGTTCTTTGATGATTTTACTTTCAAAAACAGAGCATACCATACCATCAAGTCTATTTTCATAGGATATTTTTGAAAAATTAATTACAGCTTCTTCGATTTTTTGTCTATAAATACTAAAGAAATTTTCTTCATCAAAACTCGTAAGAGCAGAAACTGCTAAAACTAATGGTCTTTTTGAAAATTTGCTAAGCCGTGTCATAACTTCTTGCATGGCTATTTTTCCAGCACTTGCGTGGATATTGATCATATCAACACCAAGTTTTGATATTTCTTCGCAAGCATCTGCCATAGTGTTGGGAATATCATGAATTTTAAGATCAAGAAATATTTTAAAATCATCAACTTTTTTAAGTTCTTCTATGAATTTAAAACCATCTCTTAAATATGCTCTTAAACCTACTTTTAACCATATGTCTAAATTTTTTAATTCTTTAGCAAGTTGTAAGCATTCTTCTTTTGTAGAAAGATCAAGTGCGACACAAAGCTTCATTTTTTAGCCTTTATTAAGGCATCTAAAACTCCATTTATAAATTTTGGAGAATTGTCATTAGCAAGTTCTTTGGCAAGTTCTATAGCTTCATTGATAACAATGGCACTAGGAGTATCGGTAAAAAGTAACTCATAAGCTCCAAGTCTTAGTATAGCTCTTTCTACATGTCCTAAAGCTGTAATTTGATTATCATTTAGAAATGAATTTAAGGTTTCATCAATATTGTTTAAATTATCTAAAATTCCATGATATAAATTTAAAGTAAAATTTTTTTGTTCATTGCGTATTTTTTTTTCATCTAAAATTTCATCTACAAAAACGTTGTTTTGAGAATTTAATTCAAAAGCATAAAGTAAGGAGATGACGCTTTGGCGAACTTGATGACGCGTTGCCATTAAAGCTCCTTGCTTAAATTTAACATCTCAATTACAGTTGCCATAGCTTCAAAGCCTTTATTACCTGCCTTGCTTCCAGCTCTTTCTATGGCTTGTTCTATTGTATCTGTAGTTAAAACACCAAAGCTTACAGGGATATTATGATTTAAACTCACATTGGCTATGCCTTTGGTAGTTTCTGCTGAAACATAGTCAAAATGCGGAGTTGAGCCACGAATTACTGCACCTACGCAACAAATTGCATCAAATTTTTTGCTTTCTATAGCTTTTTTTAACGCATACGGAAGCTCAAAAGCACCAGGAACAAGTATAAGGCTTAGATTTTCCTCTTTGCCTCCGTGTCTTAAAAAAGCATCTTTTGCTCCTTCTACAAGGCGATCTGTGATGATATGGTTAAATCTTGCATTAATGATAGCAATTTTTGTATTTGAGTCTAAATTTAATTTTCCTTCAATAATATTCATTTGTTTTCCTTTATGATATTTTGTATTTCTAGTAATGTATTAACGCAATTTTTAAGGCGTGTAAGATCAAGCATATTAGGTCCATCGCATAAAGCCTCGCAAGGATTAATATGTGTTTCAAAGAAAAAGCCATCTATGCCTACGGCTGCTGCCGCTCTTGCTAAAGGTTCTACAAATTCGCTTTTTCCTCCGCTACTTCCACCTGCAGCCCCTGGCATTTGTACACTATGGGTAGCATCAAAAATAACTGGAGCAAATTCACGCATGATAACTAAAGAACGCATATCTACTACTAGATTTCCATAGCCAAAGCTAGCTCCTCTTTCAGCTACAAAAACACCATTTTTTTGAGCAGCTTCATAGCCTTCATCTTCTATGCCACGGGTTTGTAGAATTTTTTTAACGCTGTATTTGATATCGCTTGGGTTTAAAAATTGTCCTTTTTTGATATTAACTTTTGCCTTAGTTTTTGCTGCGGCTACAAGTAAATCGGTTTGACGGCATAAAAAAGCAGGAATTTGCAAGACATTAGCTACTTCACTTACAGGGTTTGCTTGATTGCTTTCGTGTATATCGGTTAAGATTTTCATACCAAATTCATCTTTTACGCTTTGTAAAATTTTTAATCCTTCTTCAAGGCCAGGACCTCGAAAAGAATTAATACTTGTGCGATTGGCCTTATCAAAACTTGATTTGAAATAAAATTCTATATTTGGATTTTCATTAAAATTTTTTAACTGTTCAGCAACTTTAAAAATCAAATCTTTGCTTTCTATGACACAAGGACCAGCAATGAGTATCATTTTTTTCATTTTTTTCCTTTGTTCTTAACTAAAATTAATCCACCAAAAATAATGCCTATTATACCTAAAAAAACCATAGTACTTGGTAAATTATCTCCTAAAATTATCCCAACTATCATACTAAATACTACATCAAGATAACTAACCCCAGCAACCACTCCTGCTTGTTTAGCGATACCATAAGCTTTGGTGACATGAATTTGATAAATGGTACCTAAAGTTCCCATAATGGCAATGATAAGCCAAGCTGTAAGACTTGGCATCACAAAAGGTGCTAGAATGAAATCTAAATGTAAAGAATCAAGATGCTGTGGTTCAAAAAATTCAGCACTGATCATAGAAATTAAAGGCATTAAGGTTCCTAAAAGGATAAAAGAAAAGGCAATTTGTTCTGTAGTGTAAGATTTTCTAAGTTCTCTTACACTTGTAAGAGCTAAAGCGGCTAAAAATCCACTCGTGATACCTATAACTGAATTTTTTAAATCAAAGCCTGAATGATTTAAATTATGAGCCCAAGGCTGAGCGATTAAAAGCACTCCGCCAAATGCTATTAAAATTCCTATCCAGCCTTTGATGCCAATATTTTCTTTAAAAACAACAAAAGCTATTAAAGTAATAAAAATAGGAGCAGTTTTTTGAAAAGCAAAAGCTCCACCTAGTGTAATATTTGAAACATTATAGAAAAACATATATAGTGAAAGCGTGCCTACTACTCCACGAAATACCAAGAGCCAAAAATGTCCCCCTTCTTTATGTGCCTTAGATCGTTTTAAAAGATAGACTATAAAAAAAATTCCTATGATATTTCTAAAAAACATAATTTCTATAGAACTCATTTCCTTGCTAAGAATTTTTGCACAAGCTCCCATAAGTGCAAAATCCAAACATGCTAAAATCATGAAATAAATTCCTAAATTATGCTTGATTATTTTTAGCATTTTTTTCCTTGACTAAAATCTGGGTTAATTCTAGTCTTTTTTTGCTTAATATTAAGCCAAATTTTATATAATTTTAAAAATATAATTTTCTAGGAAAAAAATGCAAAGCATCATACTTATAGGCAAGCCAAATGTGGGAAAATCAAGTCTTTTTAATAGAATGGCAAGACAAAGAATAGCTATTACAAGTGATATTTCAGGCACAACTAGGGATACAAATAAAACAGAAATTCATATTCATTCAAAAAAAGCCATGCTTATTGATAGCGGGGGGCTTGATGAAAGTGATGAACTTTTTAAAAATGTGAAAAAAAACACTTTAAAAGTAGCTAAAGAAAGCGATATCATACTTTATCTAGTTGATGGGAAATTAGCGCCTGATGATGAGGATAGACAGTTTTTTTATTCTTTAAAAAAACTTGGAAAACCTATAGCCTTAGTGATTAATAAAGTAGATAATAAAAAAGATGAAGAAAGGGCTTGGGAGTTTGCAAATTTTGGCGTAAAGGAAATCTTTAATCTTTCAGTAACTCATAATGTAGGCTTAGATGAACTTTATGAATGGCTTGGAAAATTTTTACATGAAGAGTTTTTAATCCCCGATGAAGAAGAAAATTTAGAAGATTTTTTAGAGCATTATGAAGAAGGAAAAGAATTTCAATTTAAAGAAGTTGATCAAAATCATATCAGAGTGGGTATTGTAGGGCGTGTAAATGTTGGAAAATCAAGTCTTTTAAATGCTTTGGTTAAGCAAGAACGCAGTGTTGTAAGTTCTATCGCAGGAACTACTATAGATCCTGTTAATGAAAGTGTAGTTCATAAAGATAAAGTGATAGAATTTGTTGATACTGCAGGTATTAGAAAAAGGGGTAAAATTCAAGGACTAGAACGCTTTGCACTAAATCGCACGGAAAAAATTTTATCTCATTCTCAAATAGCACTTTTGGTTTTAGATGCGCATGAGGGCTTTAACGAGCTTGATGAACGCATTGCTGGGCTTGTGGCTAAGCATTATTTGGGTGTGATTATTGTTTTAAATAAATGGGATAAAAGTGAGATGGATTTTGATAAGACTGTAAAAGAATTGCGTCTTGATCGTTTTAAATTTCTAGCTTACGCACCCGTGATTAGTGTATCAGCTTTAAGTGGAAAAAGGGTGCATGTTTTACTCGATAAAATTTTGCAAATTTTTGAAAATTTTACTCAAAAAATCCAAACTTCTAAGCTTAATACCTTGATAGAAAATGCCACAAGAGCACATCCTTTGCCGCATGATTATGGGAAATTGGTTAAAATTTATTATGCAGTACAATATGACTTAGCACCGCCAAAAATTGCACTTATTATGAATCGTCCTAAGGCCTTGCATTTTAGCTACAAGCGTTATTTGCAAAATCAAATCAGAAAAGAATTTAATTTCGAAGGTGTGCCTTTAGTGATTGCTTCGCGTAAAAAGGGCAGTAAAGAAAATGATGAAAGTTAAAAATATCGTTTTTATAGGATTTATGGGTTCTGGAAAAAGCACTTTAGCAAGAGCTTTAGCTAAGGATTTAGATCTTGTTTTTTTAGATAGTGATTTTTTAATAGAACAAAAATTTAATCAAAAAGTCAGTGAAATTTTTGTGCAAAAAGGGGAGAATTTTTTTAGAGAACAAGAGCAAAAAATGGCTGATTTTTTTAGTTCTTGTGAGAAAACTTGTATTGCTACAGGTGGGGGCTTTGTTAATGTTTCAAATTTAGAAAAAGCAGGTTTTTGTATTTATTTAAAAGCAGATTTTGAATATTTAAAAAAGCGTTTAGATGAAAATGAAATTTCTAAAAGACCTTTATTTTATGATGAAATTAAAGCAAAAAAATTATATAATGAGCGTTTAAGCAAGTATGAACAAAAGGCAAATTTTGTTTTAAATATAGAAAATAAAAATATAGATGAGCTTTTAAGCGAGATTAAAAAGGTGATAAAATGAGAGTATTAACAGGCCTTCAGCCAAGTGGCGATTTGCATATAGGTAATTATTTTGGTGCGATTAAACAAATGGTAGATGCGCAAGAAAAAAGCCAAATGTTTATGTTTATTGCTAATTATCATGCCATGACTTCTTCTCAAGATGGAGAAAAAATTCAACAAAATTCCTTAAAAGCTGCTGCGGCTTTTTTAAGCCTTGGTATAGATCCACAAAAGAGCGTTTTTTGGTTGCAAAGTGATGTTAAGGAAGTTATGGAGCTTTATTGGATTTTATCGCAATTTACTCCTATGGGTTTATTAGAGCGTGCGCATAGTTATAAGGATAAAGTTGCTAAGGGGCTTAGTGCTTCACACGGACTTTTTTCTTATCCTGTTTTAATGGCGGCAGATATTTTGCTTTTTGATACACAAATTGTCCCTGTAGGAAAAGATCAAATCCAGCATGTTGAAATCGCACGCGATATTGCCTTAAAAGTTAATAATGAATGGGGTGAAATTTTTACCCTTCCAGAAGCGAGAGTTAATGAAGAAGTAGCTGTAGTTGTAGGCACTGATGGGGCAAAAATGAGTAAATCTTATCAAAATACTATAGATATTTTTAGCAGTGAAAAAACCTTAAAAAAACAAATTTCTTCCATAGTTACAGATAGTACCGCTTTAGAAGATCCAAAAGATCATGAAAACTGCAATGTTTTTAAAATCGCAAAGCTTTTTTTAGATGAAGCAGAGCAAAAAGAATTGCAAATACGCTATGAAAAAGGTGGCGAGGGTTATGGACATTTTAAAATGTATTTAAACGAGCTTGTAAATGTTTATTTTAAAGAAGCGAGAGAAAAATACAATGAGCTTTTAGAAAAGCCTTCACATTTAAAAGAAATTTTAGATTTTGGTGCAACCAAAGCAAGAAAAATCGCCCAAGAAAAAATGCAAAAAATTTATGAAAAAATCGGACTTTAAGGAGTAGAAAATGCTAGATTTAAAAAATTTGCAAAATAATTTTGATGAAGTGGCTAAAAAGTTAAAAAATAAAAAAGTTGATGAAAATATTTTAAAAAAACTTGCTGAACTGTTTGCAAGTTTAAAAAAAGAAAAAACAGCTTTAGAAGAATTTCAAGCTTTTCAAAATAAATTCAGCAAAGAGCTTGCTACAGCCGAAGATAAAGAAAATTTAAAAGCAAAATTAAGCGAAAATAAAAGCAAAATTAATGAGCAAAGCGCTAAAGTAAATGCTTTAGAAAATGAGCTTGAAGAAATCGCTCATGCCATCCCAAATATCCCTGATGAGTCTGTGCCTGTGGGTGAAGACGAAGATGAAAATGTGGAGCTTAAAAAAGTTTTAAATCCACCTAGCTTTGATTTTACTCCAAAAGAGCATTTTGAATTAGGAGAGAGTTTAAATTGGCTTGATTTTGTGCGTGGGGTGAAAATTTCACAAAGCCGTTTTTGTGTGCTTAAGAACGAAGGAGCTTTATTAAGCCGTGCTTTGGTAAATTATATGATAGATTTTAATAGAAGTCGTGGATTTGAATTTGTTAATGTACCTTTTTTGGTAAATGGTGCTACTATGTTTGGGACAGGTCAGTTGCCAAAATTTAAAGAAGATATGTATAAGGTAGATGATGAGGATTTGTATTTAATCTCAACTTCTGAAATTCCAGTAACCAATCTTTACAGCGGAGAAATTTTAGCTAGTGAAACTTTACCTATAAAAATGACTTGTTATAGCGCTTGTTTTAGAAAAGAAGCAGGCAGTGCAGGGCGTGATACAAGAGGTATTATAAGACAACACCAGTTTGAAAAAGTAGAGCTTGTAAGTATCACTAAACCTGAGCAAAGTGATAGCGTGTTTAATGAAATGCTTGAGTGTGCAAGTGATTTACTCAGTTCTTTAGGTTTAGCGCATAGACATTTGATGCTTTGCACTGGAGATTTGGGTTTTAGTGCGGCAAAAACTGTAGATCTTGAAGTGTGGCTTCCAGGACAAAATAAATATCGTGAGATCAGCTCGGTTTCAAATTGTCGTGATTTTCAAGCAAGACGCGCTAAAATTCGCTATAAAAACGAACAAGGAAAAAATGAACTCGTCCACACTCTTAATGGCTCATCTTTGGCAGTAGGAAGAACCTTGGTAGCGATTATGGAAAATTATCAAGACAAAGAAGGAAAAATTCATATTCCTGATGTTTTGAAAAAATATTTTTAAAGAGTATAGATGGCTGAACAAGAAGATATAATACTAGAAAAACCCGAAGATGGCTTAAATCAACCAAGACTTGATGAGAGTTTAGAGGGATTTAAAGGGCAAGAGGGGCAAGCTCCAGAAGATGAAGAATTTGCATCATTGCCAGAAGAATTACCTCAAGAAAATAGTGAAAGTGGTTTTAAATTTACAAGAGAAAGTGCGCCTGAAGATGTATCAACTTTTGAAGAAGTTGAAAGTCAAGAGCCTACGCCTTGGTATAAAGATCGTAAGTTTATGTCTCTTGTGGGTTTATCTTTGGGGATTATTTGTATTTTAGTTTTTACACTTTTTTATTTAACTTTTAGTGAAGGAAAAATTAAACCAGATATTATAGCTTCTAAGCCTTTAGAACAACCTGTTGTTATGCCTGATGAATCATATAAATACAATGATATGCAAAGAATTGATGGTATGATCCAAAAAGCAAATGCTTTATATTTAAAGGGTGAGGTTGAACAGGCTTTAAAAGTTTATGAGCAAGTTGCCGTATATAATGAATCTTTATCTAATTATAATTTAGGCGTTTCTCAAATGAATGAGAATAAATTCCAAGAAGCTTTTGAAAGCTTCAAGAAAGCTATAGCCAATGGAGAAAATCAAAGTGTAGCTGCTATCAATGCTGCTGTTTGTGCTTTAAAGCTTAATGATAAGGAAAAATTTAGATATTATATTGATTTAGCTCAAGTGTATCTTCCAAAAGAAGGAAAATCAAAATTATATGATTATTATTTAAGCTTGATTAATTATTACAAAGGATATTACCCTGAGGCCTTACAAATGTTGCAAAGAACAGATGTGGAGCCGTATTCTGATGTTGCAAAGTATTTGTCTGCTAAAATTTATGCAAAAATGGACTTTGATTCCAAGGCTATACAGCAATTAAATTCTCAAGGCAATTTTGAATCTAGTTTATCTTTAGGTCTTTTATATGCTAGAATAGGAGAATATGCTAAAGCTAAAGTCGCTTTAAGTACAGCGATGAAAATTGAAAGAGATTTTAATCAGAGTTTGGCGGCTTTGACATTGGTTGATATTAAAACAGGAAATTATCAAGATATGTTAGCACGCTTGCAAAATTCTTATGATAATGATAAAGATAGATATAAGATTTTAGATACTTATAAAATTCAAGTTCGTTTAAATAAGGATCTTTTTAATATAGCAGTTGCTCAAAATTCTTTTTCAAAAGATTTGTTGAAAAAACAAAAAGATCAATTCGATTTACTTTTTTATTTTGCACCTTATCAAGTGTTTGATAGTAAGCAGGCTGCTTTGTATATTAAAAAAGCTAATGTTACAGATTTCGTAGATGATAGTACTGATGCGGGAATTTATCTTAATGCAAGCAAAGCTCTTTCATCTACCAATGTAAAAATTGCCAATATTATTAACTATGCATTAAATCAGAAGTTACGCCTTGCTAACCAAGAATTTCAAAAACTTATCAAGGATTATCCAGAACATAGTATTTTACATTATAATTTGGCTTTAACCTATGCCCAAATGCAAAATTATGAACTTGCTTATAAGCATTTTTCAAGTTCATATCATCTTAATCCTAAAAATTACTTAGCAGGTGCTTTTGCTATGTTTTGTGCAAAATTAATTGATATTGATACAACTAAACTTTACAATGAAATTCTTGATAATATAGCTGCTGATTCTAATTTTAAAGCTAATATGCAAAAAAGTATGTTGTTTTTAGTTAATAATAATTATATTTCTATGCTTCCTTATTTAGATGAAACAAAAAAAGACACGCCTTTGAGTTTGATTTTTGAAGCTATTGTTGCTAAAAATAATAACCTTAATAATCAAGTAGATGTGAAAATTGCTAAATTGCGTTCAGAGTTGCCTGAAGATATTTTGACAAATATTTTGTATTTTAATTCTTTAAATTCAAATTTAAATATTAAAGAATATGCTCAAAATGCTCAAATTCATTTTAAAAATTTAAAACTTGATTATCGTAGTGTTTTTGGTGGGCCAAATATAGCTAGGGAATTTTATGTTAATTTAATGCATATTGCAGGGCTTTTAAATTTAGAAAGACAGAAATTTAAAGAGTTGATTAATGTTTCAGGAGCAAAAGATGAGGGTATTTTACAAACTTTAGCTTATTTGGATATTTTTGCACAGCAATACGAGGAGGCTTATGCGCTTTATAATTCTTTGATTGATGATTATGGAGCTAAAGATACTAAAACTTTATTTTTAGCAGCCGTAGCAGCCGTAGGTGCAAATAATCCAAATTCAGCTATAGCGCTTTTGCAGCTTTCTAAACTTACAGATAAAAATAACAAAGAGAGTAAAGCAGCTCTTGGTATGTTGTATCAAGAAGTAAAGAACTATGAAGCTGCGATATCTCAGTATAAAACTTTACCTAATAATTTTAAGAGTGAATTTTTTACTTTTGATATTAATAACAACTAAAAATGCTTAGAAATTTCTAAGCATTTTTAGTTAAGCTTGAAGATCTAGAGTTTTTCCGCCTAGTTCATCAATGCGATCGCTAACTTTTTTAAGTGCCGCATCTATTGTATTTTGACTGATTTGAGGAAGTTCTCCGCCCCACATTTTTTCTGCTTGCTCAAATCCTTTTTTCATACCTTCAAGACCTTTTTTCAATTTTTCAACATCGTCGCCACCGCCTTTAATAACAAAATCCGCGATGCGATTGGCTGTATTTTCCACTCCAAAAAAACCATTTTCACTTACAAGTTGTTGAAGTTCATCTGTATTCATATCAAGTGGATTTTTGCCACTGTAGCCTAAGGATGCAAAATCAATATTTGTAAGTATAGATTTCGCAGTATCTAAATTGGCACCATTTAAAAGACTATCTAGTCCAGTTTGGGCATTGCTCGAACCTATTACAGCATTCATTGTTTGCTGTTGAAATTGAACTAGGTAAATTTGTGTAATGCCCTTTCCACCAAGTGCATTTAATTTTTCAAGGGTATTTTTATCTACATCCTTGCTAGAATTAGCACTTTGAACATTTTTGTCTTTTGTGTTTTCCTTAGCATCATCTGCCTTCTTATTGCTAACTTGTGTTTGTGCCATGCTAGCGATATTTGAAAAAGTATTCACTTGCATATTTGCTCCTTTGTGTGAGGCTTTAATTTATATCGACTTTTGACTTAAAAAATTTATAAGAACATTAAATTCCTTATTTTCAAAGGAATTTAATGTTTTATTGTAGATAATAAGCAATTTGCTCTTTATTGAGAATGCGGATAAGATTGCTAGTACCTTCTACTCCTGTTGGAAAGCCTGCAGTTAGAAGATAGCATTTGTCTTCATCCATAAAACCTTTTTCAACACTTGATCTTACAGAGTCTTTTAATAATTCTGTAAGTTCATTACTCTTGTTAACCAAAATCGCAGGATTAACTCCCCAAACTATACTTAAAGAGTTTAAGGTTTTTTCAGAATGCCCTACTGCTATGATTTCTATATTTGGGCGATATCTTGCAATCTTAATAGCAGATTTTCCGCTACTTGTTAAAGAAAAAATAGCATCAGAGTTAAGATCTGTTGCAAGATGAGCTGAAGAACGCATGATTTTATCTGTATTGTCTAAATCATTAAAATCATTAAATTTGTTATATGGATAGCGTTTTTCTGTTTCTATTATAGTTTGGCACATTATATCAACAGCGTTTGCAGGATCTATACCAACGGCGCTTTCTTCACTTAGCATTACTGCATCTGTTCCATCTAAAACAGCATTTGCAACATCTGAAATTTCAGCTCTTGTGGCGGTTTTGCTTTTGGCTAATGAAAAAAGCATCTGAGTCGCAGTAATAACAGGCTTAGAGGCATTGTTTGCTTTTTGTATAATTTCTTTTTGGATATTAGGAACTTTATAATAAGGTACTTCAATACCTAAGTCTCCTCTTGCAACCATTATACCATCGCTAGATTTAATAATCTCATCAATATTTTCTACTGCATCAAATTTTTCAATTTTTGCAAAAATAGATATTTTTGCGTTATTTTGTGCTAAAATTTCACGAACTTCATCAATATCGTGCGCATTTTGCACGAAAGATATTGCTAAAAAATCTACTTCATTTTTTATACCCCAAAGTAAATCATTTTTATCTTTTTGTGTAATAACATCAATATTGATTTTAGTATTCGGAAAATTAATACCTTTATTTGAGTTTAAAAAACCATCATTTTCTATAATGGTTTCAATTTTTTGATTATCTATATTTAGTACTTTAGCACGAATTGATCCATCATACAGATAAATATATTCATCAATTTTTAACATATCTAAAATGGATTTTTGATTGATACTGATTTTATAATGATTTTGAGCAATCTTCTCCCCTAAAATTGTTTCACGATAAAAATCAAGTCTATCACCCTTTTTTAATTCAAATGGTTCTTTAAGTTCACCTGTACGAATTTTAGGACCACTAATGTCTTGTAAAATTCCAATACGAGTATGCAATTCTTTAGCTACTCTTCTTATGGTATCTAAGTTTTTTTTATGATACTCATGTGTTCCATGAGAAAAGTTTAAACGGAAAACATTTACACCATTGATAATCATTTGGCGTAGAATTTCTTCCTTTTCACTTGCTGGACCTACTGTGGCTACAATTTTTGTTTTTTTAAGCATGGTAAACTCCTTTTGAAATTATTGTAGCTAAAAATAGAAACAAAATGATTACAATAATTCTGAAGAAAATTTATCTTCGTTAAATTCCATTCCTAGGTAATTACATACAAGCTTTGCATCTCTTTCAGCATTTCCTAGACAACTTGTTGCTCCAGGACTTGGAGTCATATTGAAAATAATACCAGGGGTTTCTGTGATGCTTGCTTCACCTAGCATTAATTCTCCTTTAGTTTTATCAATAACTTGTGGTCTTACGCCTCCAAAACCTTTTGCATAATAAATATCGCTTGCTTTAAGACTTGGGACTATTTTTTTGGCATCTTTAACAAATAAGCTTTTATCAATAAAAGGTAGTTCAAAAAGATAATTATAAAAGATGTAATTTCTAATTGTTGCATCTTTAAACATATTAAAAGTTACTTTTAAAACAGTTTTATCAAGTTTTAGTGCTTCAAAAAATTCTGGAACTGATTTTAGACCATGATAACGTTCTAGTTTTGGAATAACAAGTGCAGTAGGTCCAAAGCGAGTGTTCATATTAGCAAGTAAATCAGGATCTCCATGAAGAGCTGCAAATGGAAGTTTAGGATTTTGCACCATATAAACCTTGCCATTTAAAAGTTTTTGTTTGGTTAAATAAAAACTTCCTGCAACAGGCCAACAAGACTTATCCATACCTAAGTTCATTTTATGTGCTAAATATAAAGAGTGCGCTCCAGCATTGACAACTACGCTTTTGGCATGGTATTCTTGATGATTTGAGGTTTTTAATATAAAAATATCATCCTTTTTTTCTATGTGAATAATTTCTTGATTAAAGGCAACGAAAGTATTTTTATTTTGTTTTTGGGCTTGTTCTATTAGATTTATACTCATTTTCCCAAAATCTACAGTTGTAAAAACCTCGCCGCTTTCAACACCCATGGCGCAGATATTTTCAGGTCTATCTTGATTGCAATCTTCTCCTAAAACAACCTTGGGTTCAATTTGTTTGATTTTTGCTTTATCGAAAAATTTTATATAAGGATAAAGTTCTTTAAATTCTTCATAGCGTTTTTTCATATAATCACATTCTATATCTCCAACAGCTAGAGCCATTTTTTGATGAGAAAACATGAAATTATTTTGCGCATTTTGCATGAGTCCATATTTAACTATCATATCAGCTGTTCTTTTTACTTTTCGCGCTTTTTCTAAAGTATAATTGGTTTCAATATCTCCACAATGAATGGTTTGAGAATTACTCGTTCCCTTAGAATTTAATGTTGCAGCTGTATTATATTTTTCTATCAAAGCAATATTTTTAATATTTGTATATCTTGCAAGCTCGTAAAATAATGCTGCTCCTGAAATTCCAGCTCCGATGACAAGCACATCAAATTCTTGTTGGCTCATTGTTTTTCCTTTTTTTATTTTAATAAACTTTTTTCTAAATAGAAGTTTAATTGAATTTGTTTTACAAAAAGTTAAATTTCATTAAGGTTTGATATCAATGAGAATTTTTGTAACATTTTTAATAAAGTAAATTGGGATTTTCTTTTATAATCTTTTTCATTCCTCGAAAGATTAAAAGTTTATCATAAATTGCGTGATCGAAATAATTTGCTAAAAATTGCCCATCTCCACCAGTGAAATAAAGCTTTTTATTTTGAGCGGTATCTTTTATCAGTAGGTAAATTCCTTTAAAAACACCATAACTTAAAGCATCCATGGTTTTTTGTGGGAATGCATCAAGACTAACTTGAGTGTTAAATTCACTTTTTAATCGTGGTGAAATATGGCTATAAATTTTTTTATAATTTGCAATACCTGGCAAGATAAAACCACCAAGATGTATAGAATTAGAAATAATATCAATTGTAATAGCACTACCTGCATCTACAACAACTCCATCTTCAATAGTATAACAAGCTGCTATGCGATCGATTCCTAATCCTTGATAAATTGTATCAAATAAAAAATAAGGTTCAAGATTGATAAATTTTTTTTGATTTTTTAAATGTTCTTTGAGATGTTCATTGACATTGATATAAAAAATTTTTTGTTCATTTTTAAATTCTAAAAACTGATCTATACTAAGAGTAAAATATTTGTTATCATCTAGGAAATTAGCATTTGAATTCCCAATATCACAGAGCAACATAGATATTAAATCCTTTCATTTCTAGATGATTTTTTGCTTTAGAGCAAAGAGAAGCCATACTAAAAAAATATTTGTTATTTATGTTAATTTGCTGTGCTAGATTTTCTAAAAATAAGGCATCTTTCATTAAAAATTTTGTTTTTCCTGTATACATAAAAAGAATGTTATTTTGATCTTTAGCACAAATATAACTTTTTTTTCTAGTCAACATACTTAAGTCATAGGGCTTTAAATTTAATTTTAAAGACTTTATTGTTTGTTCTAAAATTTTTATCATAGCAAATCTAAAATTTTATCTCCGTAGTAAAATTTACCATTCCCCATGAAAGAAATTTTATCAACAGCTTCTGAAAGTTTAAATACTTGTGTATTATCTAAATTTAGATTCATTTTGATAAGATAGCCTGTTTTTTCAAAAATGTATAAATAATTATTGTATATATTGCTTTTTACAAAAATAGCAAATTCAAATTTTTTTTCTGCAATTTTTCTTAAGTTATAATCAGTTTTAATAATAGTGCCATCTTTTTCTAGTATAAAAATACCATCATCACTAAGTGCAACATCTTTTATGTCAGCGTCAAGATAAAGAGTTCTAGCAGGGCTTACAACAATGATTTTTTTAGCTGTTGCTGCTATAAGTTTATCTCCGATTACACTTAGATGGATTACATTGTTGAAAAAATTTTCTGCTGAAATAACCACATCTTTAATGACTTGAAGATTGTTTCTTGAAAGAATTAAAATTTTGCCATCTAGCGTTGGATATACGATGATATTGTCTAAAAATATAGGATTAGCGGTACGACTGTCTTGAGCTGGAGCTGAGGTTAGGGTTTGACTAAATTTAATACCCAAAGAACGATTTGCAAGAACTATAGTATTGTTTGCAAGTACAAGGGCTAAATCATCTCCATTAGAAGCTACTCCTACAACACTAGCGTCAAATTGAAAATTATAAATTTCATTATAAGAATTGTCAAAAATTTTTAAATTTCCATTATTATCTGCAGTAAAATATTCCCCATCTTGATAAGCTAGAAGCATATAATTTTTAGGAAGTTTAAACTTGTCTATGGAGATATTATTTTTTAAGATAGCTGTATTATTGCTAAGTTTTGCAGAAACTAGATTCCAATCAACGATTTTACTTTTTAAATTGCTATTATGACTTAAATCTCCATCGGTTTGTTTTGGTTCAAAATATTGTCTTTTGGTGCCACAAGCACATAGAAATATTAAACAAAATAGTGTTAAAAATATTTTTTTCATTGTGTAATGCCTTGATAATGTTTGAGGTTTTTAGCTATTTGATTTAAACTTGAATTTTCTTTTATCCGAGAAAGTAAAACATTAGCTTCTTCGATTTTATTTTGCTCTAAAAGTTTGTAAGCTTCTAATAATTTATCATAATTTTTTAAAAATATTGATTTATCTCCTAAAGATAATGCAATAATATTTTTAAGTAAAGTGTTTGTTTGAGCATTATTATAAATTTGTTTTAGTTCATTTTGAAAGGCTGTATTATTAAGATCATTAATATTTTCTTTTAGTAAAAAGATAGTGTAAAGATTAGTATTTTTATTTTTAAGTTGTTCTAAAAGATTTTTATTGCTAGGATCTTGTATTAGATTGGCATAAATTTCATTTGCTTCTTTTGTTTTATAATCGTTTATTTTTGAGATTATAAAATTTCCAGCAAACCAAGCAACTAAAATTATCACAACAGCAGATATATAAAATTTATACTTGCGTATAAATCTCTCTCCTTTGATAAAATTTTCTATAAATCGTTCTTCTGTGTTAAGTTCATTTTTAACAGCTTTTAAATTATCTTTTAGTCCCAAAATTTATCCTTGAAAAAATATTTTTATTTTTGTATAGAAAAATTATGATATTGTATCATATAAATTGCAAAATATCCTAAACAATTTAAAGCTTTTTATGATATAATTTTCAAAATTTTAACTTTTTTATTAAGGTTTAAGAAATGCAAATAGATGAGAAATTATTAAGCAAGCTTGAAAAATTAAGTGCTTTACAAATAACAAAAAACAGAAATGAAACTATTGCACAGTTAAGTGAAATTGTGAATTTTGTTGAAAAATTAAACGAACTTGATTTAGATTCCCAAGAGATTACTGTGAGTACTATAAAAGGTGGAGCTCCTTTGAGGATTGATGAGATAAGAAATAGCAATGTTATTGATGAGGTTTTAGATTGTGCTCCAAAAAAACAAGAACATTTTTTTGTTGTTCCTAAAATCATAGAATGATTAACTTAGTATTTAGTGCTTATTTGTAGAATAAATTTAAAACAAAAAAAATCAGAGAGTGATTGAAATGAATTTTTATTGGTTTGATGCTTTTATTTTAGGATTTACCTTGCTTTTAGGGCTTAAGGGTATTATCAATGGTTTGATAAAAGAAATTTTTGGACTTTTGGGTATTATTGGTGGTGTTTTTATTGCTTCAAAATATGCAACTCAAGCAGCTGAATTTATACAAAGTACTTTTTATAAGATAGAAAATCAAAGCTTAGCTGGATTTGCTGGATTTTTAGCCATATTAATTATTTTTTGGATAGTTTGTTTATTGGTGGGTAATTTTCTTTCTAGGTTGATTAAATTAAGTGGCCTAGGTTTTTTAGATCGTATTGGTGGCTTTATATTTGGTGGAGCAAAAATCTTTTTAATTTTTGCAATTTTAGTTTTTTGTGTGGCAAGAATTGATTTTTTAAATGATAAATTAGATAATTTTGTTAAAAATAGCTATACTTTAAATTTACTTAAAGAAACGGGATCTTTTATTATGAATCAACCTTTAACAGAAAATAGTCTAGATCATGCTAGTGAAAAGTTGCAAGATATTGTAAGTGATTTAAACAATACTCAAAAAGGGGAGTGATATGCTGATAGAAAATGTGGAATATGATGTTTTACTTGAGAGATTTAAAAAAATATTAAGACAAGGCGGACTTAAATATACCAAGCAAAGAGAAGTACTTTTAAAAACTCTTTATCACAGTGATACTCATTACACACCCGAAAGTTTATATATGGAAATCAAACAAGCTGAACCTGATTTAAATGTAGGAATTGCAACTGTTTATCGTACTTTAAATTTACTTGAAGAAGCAGAAATGGTAACTTCCATTTCTTTTGGTTCAGCAGGTAAAAAATATGAGCTTGCTAATAAACCTCACCATGATCATATGATATGTAAAAATTGCGGAAAAATTATAGAGTTTGAAAATCCTATTATAGAAAGACAGCAAGCCTTGATTGCAAAAGAACATGGTTTTAAACTTACAGGGCATTTGATGCAGCTTTATGGTGTTTGTGGTGATTGTAATAATCAAAAAGCAAAGGTAAAAATATAAATGTTTGATAATATTTTAGAGCAGCAAAGAATAGAAAAAGCTAAAGAGTTAAAAAAATTAGGGATTAATCCTTATCCTCATTTTTTAGAAAAGGAAATGTCTTTAAAGACTTTTAAGGATAAATTTTCTTATATTTTAGAGCAAGTTGAAAAAAGAGATGAAAGTGTCAATGCTGTTGTTGCAGGACGTTTGAAACTTTTGCGTATAGCTGGGAAATCAATTTTTGCAAACATTGAAGATGAGGATACAAATTTACAAATTTATTTTAGTAAAGATAGCGTAGGCGAAGAGCTTTATACGATTTTAAAAAAGAATTTAGAGGTGGGTGATATTGTTTTGGTTAAAGGTTTTCCTTTTGTAACTAAAACAGGTGAATTTAGTTTGCATGCAAGCGAAGTAAAACTCGCTACAAAAGCTATTGTTCCTTTACCTGAAAAATATCATGGATTAACAGATATTGAGCAAAGATATCGTAAACGTTATGTTGATATGATAATGAATGTCGAAGTTAGAAAAGATTTTTTAGTGCGTTCTAAAGTGGTGAGTTTAATCCGTCATTTTTTTGAAAATAAAGGCTTTTTAGAAGTAGAAACTCCTATGATGCATCCGATTGCAGGTGGAGCAAACGCTAAGCCTTTTGTAACTTTTCATAATTCTTTAGGCGTAGAAAGATTTTTAAGAATTGCTCCAGAACTTTATCTTAAAAGACTTATAGTAGGTGGTTTTGAGGCGGTTTTTGAAATCAATCGTTGTTTTAGAAACGAAGGTATGGATTTAACTCATAATCCCGAATTTACAACTATAGAATTTTATTGGGCCTATCATAATTATAAAGATTTAATGGATTTAACCGAAGAACTTTTTGCTTTACTTTTGGATAAACTTAATTTAGGAAAAACAATAGAATTTGATGGAAAAATGATAAATTTTTCCAAACCTTTTGAAAGAATAACCTATAAAGACGCACTTTGTAAGTATGGTGGTTTAGATAGGGATTTAATCGAAGATAAGGAAAAAATTCTTACTAAATTAAAAGCAGATGGTTTTGAAGCGAATGAAAAGCTTGAACTTGGACATTTGCAAGCTGAACTTTTTGACAATTATGTGGAAGAAAAATTGATCAATCCTACTTTTGTGATTGATTTTCCTATTTCCATAAGTCCTTTATCAAGACGTAGCGATGAGGATTCTCAGATTGCTGAGAGATTTGAGTTGTTTATTTGCGGAAGAGAATTGGCAAATGGTTTTAATGAGCTTAATGATCCTCTTGATCAATATGAGAGATTTTTAAAACAAATTGAAGCTAAAAATGCAGGCGATGAAGAGGCTTGTGAAATGGATGAAGATTTTGTAAATGCTTTGGGTTATGGAATGCCTCCAACGGCAGGGCAGGGCATAGGTATAGATAGACTTGTTATGCTTTTGACAAATAAAAAATCCATTCGTGATGTGATATTGTTTCCTGCAATGCGTCCATTAAAATCAGAACTAAAGGAGAAAGAATGAGTTTAGAAATGTTTGATAAAGAAATTTTTGATTTAACAAACAAAGAGTTAGAGCGTCAATGCGAAGGTCTTGAAATGATAGCGAGTGAAAATTTCACTTTACCTGAAGTAATGGAAGTTATGGGAAGTATCTTGACGAACAAATACGCAGAAGGTTATCCGGGTAAAAGATATTATGGTGGTTGTGAATTTGTTGATGAGATTGAAACTCTAGCCATTGAAAGATGTAAAAAACTTTTTAATTGTAAATTTGCTAATGTTCAGCCTAATTCGGGTTCTCAAGCTAATCAAGGTGTTTATGCGGCTTTGATTAATCCAGGTGATAAAATTTTAGGAATGGATTTAAGTCATGGTGGACATTTAACTCATGGCGCAAAAGTAAGTTCTTCAGGTAAAATGTACGAAAGTTGTTTTTACGGTGTAGAACTTGATGGAAGAATTGATTATGAAAAAGTAAGAGAAATTGCTAAAAAAGAAAAGCCAAAACTTATAGTTTGTGGAGCTAGTGCTTATGCAAGAGTGATTGATTTTGCTAAATTTAGAGAAATTGCCGATGAAATAGGTGCTTATCTTTTTGCTGACATAGCTCATATTGCAGGCCTTGTTGTAGCAGGCGAACATCCAAGTCCTTTTCCGCACGCTCATGTAGTGAGCTCAACTACACATAAAACTTTGCGTGGTCCAAGAGGTGGTATTATTATGGCAAATGATGAAGAGCTTGCTAAAAAAATTAATTCTGCGATTTTTCCAGGTATTCAAGGTGGTCCTTTGATGCATGTAATTGCTGCAAAAGCAGTAGGATTTAAATTTAATCTTAGCGATGAGTGGAAAGTTTATGCAAAACAAGTAAGAACCAATGCTCAGGTTTTAGCTAATGTTTTAATGGATAGAAAATTTAAACTTGTTAGCGATGGAACAGATAATCACCTTGTTTTAATGAGTTTTTTAGATCGTGAATTTAGTGGAAAAGATGCAGATTTAGCTCTTGGAAATGCAGGTATTACTGCAAATAAAAATACCGTTCCAGGAGAGATTAGAAGTCCTTTTATCACAAGTGGATTAAGACTCGGAACTCCAGCCCTTACTGCCAGAGGTTTTAAAGAAAAAGAAATGGAAACTGTGTCAAATTATATTGCAGATATTTTAGATGATATTAATAATGAAAAATTACAAGAGAATATTAAACAAGAATTAAAAAAACTTGCAAGTAATTTTATTATTTATGAAAGGGCTATGTTTTGATTTCACCAATGGATATGTCGCTAATTAAAATAATTGGCGATCATTATTATATAAGACGCGATAAAATTGTAAATAAAACTACACATAGAGGTCGCTTATTTTTTGATAAATTTGAAAGAGTTGATGCTCCTTTAAATTTAAATGTCATGAGAGAACACGCTGCTAAAAAAATTGTTGTCGCTCATGATTTAATAACAAAAGATAATAAAGTAGAAAATATTGTCTTTGATTATAATGGTTTTAATGCTGAAAGATTTTATCACCGTGCACAACTTATTTTAAGAGAAGAAGGTTTTATAAATTTCACAGCCTATAAGACTAAAACTCCAGGACATTTACATCTTTATATTCACAAAGGACACACGGCGTTAAACGAAGGTTATTCTTTAGCGTCTAAACTTTCAATGATGTTTGCAAGTAAAATGCCAGTAGAATGGAAGGTGTTTCCTAGTATGGATGTACCTAGAGAATTTAATATTTTAATATTGCCTTATGAGGTTTATCAAAAAGAACGAGGAAGTTCTTGGTCTAAGCACATGTAAGAAAGGACAAATTATGGAAAATCAAAAAAATGAATTTGATGATATTATTTTAGAAAAAAGTAATAAAAGTGAAAAAGTAAAAAAAATTCTTTTACGAGTTATTGCTTTAGTTATTTTGTTTTTAGCTATCATGATAGTTATGAAACTTATTAATGGTAGTGGTGATGAAAATACGCAAAATCAAAGTGTATTACCAAGTGAACCTATAGCAACTCAAGACAATAACAATGATACTTCTTTTGAAAGTATGCCAATTACAGATAATACTTCAGCAGAAGATCAATTTGAGGCATTAAGAAAACAATTTCAAGATGAACAAAATACAACTCAAAATACAACAACCTCTAGTTCAAATAACAATGATACTACAAATTTTGCTATGCCTGATCAAGAAGTTCCAGCAGAACCAACAGCAACTACTTCAGAAAATACCACTCCGCAAGCAAGTGCTCCCAAACAAGAAGTAAAACAAACTGCAAAACCTAAAGAAGAAGTAAAAAAACAAACAGCTGTAAAAAAAGAAAAAGAAAGCACAAAACAAACTCCTAAAAAAGAACAAAATGCAAATGATTTATTTAAAAATGTTGATGCTAAACCTGTACATCCAAGTGGTTTAGCATCGGGTATTTATGTGCAAATTTTCTCAGTAAGTAATTTGGATCAAAAATCAAAAGAACTTGCTTCTGTAAAACAAAAAGGTTATGATTATAAACTTTATAAAACTACAGTTGGAGGTAAAGAAATTACTAAGGTTTTAATAGGACCATTTGAAAAGGCAAATATTGCAGTAGAACTTGCTAAAATCCGTAAGGATATTGCAAAAGATGCTTTTTCTTTTACTTTAAAATGAAATTTTTAGCAGTTATAGGCGATCCTATTTCTCACTCTAAATCGCCTAGAATGCATAATAATGCTATTAAAGCCTTAGGGCTTGATAGTATTTATACACGCTATCATTTAAGAAATGCTAACTGTTTAAGAGAAGATTTTTTTAAATTAGGACTTAGTGGAGCTAATATTACTTTGCCTTTTAAGGAAAAAGCTTTAGATATTGCTGATGTGAAGGATGATTTTGCTAGAAATATTGGCTCTGCAAATACTTTATGCTTAAAAGAAGACAAAATTTACGCTTATAATACTGATGCTTTAGGTTTTTTAGAAGCTATTAAGGATTTTGATAATATAAAAAAAGCTTTGATTTTAGGTGCTGGAGGTACAGCTTTGGCACTTGCTTATACATTAAAACAAAAAGGCATAGAAGTGTATATAGCTAATCGCAGCAAAGAAAGATTTAAAGATTTTTTAGCTTATCGAACTTATCTTTATAAAGACTTGCAAGATTTTGATTTTGATTTGGTTATAAATTCAACTTCTGCTGGATTAAAAGATGAAAATTTACCTTGCGATAGGGAGCTTTTAGATAGAATTTTACCTAAAGCTAAATTTGCTTTTGAGGTAATTTATGGCAGAGAAACACCTTTTTATAGATTGTGTAAAGAGCATCATTTAAAAATTAAAGATGGACTTGATATGCTTTTATGGCAAGGGGTTTTTGCTTTTGAGCTTTTTTTTGAAATACAAGATAAAAGAGAGATGATAAAAAATGCAATGCAACAAGCATTGATTTTAAAGTAGAATGATAGTTATTTTTTTGTATGAGAAAATTTAATTTTCTCACAAGTTTTATCATTCAAATATTTCTACCCCATCTTGATTTTTACTTTGATTATTTTGATTTGTTGAAGATGGATTTGTAAGAATATTTTGCGTAGGTGTGTTTTCAATTGTATTATTTTGATTAAAATTTGTTTGAGGTAAGCTTTCTTCAAAGGTAGCATCGCCATCGAAACTATTAAAACTACTGTTTGTATTAGGTATAGTTTTGCCTATGTCTGTTGCTTTTGGAAGATTGTTATAAAGTGTATTTAATGTATTTTTATAAAAAGCTAAAAAACTTTTATCAATTTCAAAAGCAGGTTGCTCCAAACCTTTATTGAGTTGAGTTGGTACGGTGGAGATAGTAGTTTTAAACATATTAACCCCATCATCATTTTTAATAGGATAGTTAAGCGCAACTAAAGAATCCAGTTTGGTGCTGCTTGAAAGATTGGTTGAATTTTGTGGATTGTGTGCATCTATAAAATCTATTTTACCTTTAAAATTTATACCTAAATTGGATTTTACATAATCTCCACTCATAAAATTGCTTGTTTTTTGTGCATTTTTTTCTTCTGTATAAATACTGATTGAACTTTTAAGAGTGTAGTCTGGATTAGTAGTAACTATTTTATAGCCTTTTAGTTGAGCGATGGTTTTGATCTGCTCTTCTAAATTTTGTTTTAAAAGATCAATTTCTTTTTCTATGCGAATTTTAAGCACTGAATTTTCAAAATAATCAGAATAATTGTTATTTTGTTCTATATTAATAGGCTCAAGAGCAATGCTTACTCCAGAATCAATAGGTTCAACCTTTGTTGGAACTTGGGGTTTAAAATTTGGCATAGAAACATTGACAAAATTACTACTTGTACCCCCACAAGCTGCTAAAATTAACATACTACTAGCAAGTAAAATATATTTTTTCATTTTTTACCTTTATTTAATGTGTTTGTGTTAATTATAGCAAGTTAAAGTTTTTTTGTTATATTTTTATAAAAGAAAATTAGGAAAGATATATGGAATTTTGGCAGCATATTTATTCAAATTTTAATGTTATAGCTTTTAGCATCTTTGGTTTAAAGGTGCATTGGTATGGCATTATGTATGTTATAGCTTTGCTTTTGGCTTTGCTTTTGGCTAAATTTTTTGTAAGAAAATTTCAACTAGACATTAATGAAAAACATTTGGATAGTTATTTTATATGGGTTGAAATAGGGGTTATTTTAGGTGCAAGGCTTGGATATATTTTGATTTATGATGCAAATACTATGTATTATATTACTCATCCTTGGCAAATTTTTAATCCTTATATTAATGGTGAATTTGTAGGTATTCGAGGTATGAGTTATCATGGAGCAATTATAGGATTTTTGATAGCTACTTTATTGTTTTGTAAAAAATATAAAACAAATCCTTGGATTTTTCTTGATTTGGTTGCTTTAAGTGTTCCATTGGCTTATGTTTTTGGTCGTATAGGAAATTTTTTAAATCAAGAGCTTTTTGGTCGCATTACAAATGTGCCTTGGGGAATTTATGTTGATGGAGTATTGCGTCATCCATCGCAACTTTATGAAGCATTTTTAGAAGGTATTGTTGTTTTTATTATAGTTTATTTAGCAAGATTTAAGCAAAGTTTTCAAGGGGAATTGATTCTTGTTTATGCTGGTGCTTATTCATTGGCAAGATTTATATGTGAATTTTATCGCGAGCCTGATTTTGGTATGGGTTTTGTTTTATGGGGTATGAGTATGGGACAAATTTTAAGTTTTATAATGTTTATAACAGCTTTGTTAGTTTATATTTGTATAAAGTTTAAAAAAGTAAATATTTAATCTATCTTAAAGACTTTTGTAATATAATGAAATGGATTTTTTAATTTCTTTTTACAAAGGAGTAAAGATGCGTGAGCTTATCGAAGGTTATTTGGGTAAGAGCATTGAGGGCAAAAAAAGTAAAATGCCTGCGAAATTAGACTTTATCCAAAGCGCCTCAGGGCTTTTTTTAGGTCTTTTTATGTGGGTGCATATGCTTTTTGTTTCTACAATTTTAGTCAGTGAGGATTTTTTTAATTCTGTGGTACATTTTTTAGAATTAAAATTTGTTTACGATAATCCTGTTATGAGTTATCTTACTTCATTTTTGGCTGCCTGTGTTTTAGTGGTTTTTTTCGTTCATGCTTTACTTGCAATGAGAAAATTTCCTATTAATTACCGTCAGTATCAAATACTAAGAACACACAGTAAAAAAATGAATCACAGCGATACTTCGTTATGGTGGGTTCAAGCTTTTACAGGTTTTATTATGTTTTTCTTAGGTTCTGCTCATCTTATTTTTATTGTAACCAATGCAGATAAAATTAGTGGTGATATGTCAGGAGATAGGGTTGTAAGTCATTTTATGTGGCTTTTTTATGCTGTTCTTTTAGTGTGTGTTGAGCTTCATGGAAGTATAGGGCTTTATAGACTTTGTGTTAAATGGGGTTGGTTTGAAGGAAAAAATGTAAAAGAAAGTCGTAAAAAGCTTAAAACTGCTAAATGGATAATCAGTATTTTCTTCCTAGTTTTAGGTGTGTTAAGTCTTGCAGCATTTATAAAGATAGGTTATGAAAACTACCAAAATCAAACCCAAACTACTGCGATGATAAAAAACTACAATGGAGCAAATTATGAATATACAATATAGTGATGCTTTAGTAATAGGCGGAGGATTAGCAGGTCTTAGAGCGGCTATTGAAGTAGCAAAGAGTGGCCAAAGTGTAACACTTTTAAGTATTTGTCCAGTGAAGCGTTCTCACTCTGCAGCGGTGCAAGGAGGTATGCAGGCAAGTTTAGCAAATGGGGCAAAAGGTGAGGGTGATAATGAAGATCTTCACTTTGCAGATACAGTAAAAGGAAGTGATTGGGGCTGTGATCAAGAAGTAGCAAGAATGTTTGCTCAAACTGCGCCAAAAGCAGTGCGTGAGCTTGCGGCTTGGGGTGTGCCTTGGACTAGAGTTACCAAAGGTCCAAGAACTGTTGTAATCAATGCACAAAAAACTGTGATTGAAGAAAAAGAAGAAGCGCACGGGCTTATTAATGCTAGAGATTTTGGTGGAACTAAAAAATGGAGAACTTGCTATATCGCAGATGCAACAGGGCATTGTATGCTTTATGGTGTAGCAAATGAAGCTATTAAACATCAAGTAAAAATTATTGATAGAATGGAAGCAGTAAGAATTATCCATGATGGTAAAAAATGCTTAGGTGTGATCGCTAGAGATTTAACTAATGGACAACTTATTGCTTATATTGCAAGAGGAACCATGATAGCAACAGGGGGCTATGGTAGAATTTATAAGCAAACTACAAATGCAGTAATTTGTGAAGGAACGGGCGCAGCCATTGCTCTTGAAACAGGGCTTTGCAGACTTTCAAATATGGAAGCAGTGCAATTTCATCCAACTCCTATTGTACCAAGCGGTATTTTGCTTACTGAAGGTTGTCGTGGTGATGGTGGAATTTTACGTGACGTGGATGGATATCGTTTTATGCCTGATTATGAACCAGAGAAAAAAGAACTTGCAAGTCGTGATGTGGTAAGTCGTAGAATGATGGAACATATTCGTAAAGGCAAAGGTGTAAAAAGCCCTTATGGGGATCATTTATGGCTTGATATTTCTATATTGGGTCGTGCTCATGTGGAAAAAAATCTCCGTGATGTACAAGATATTTGCAAAACTTTCAATGGTATTGATCCAGCAGATGAAGGTCCAAAAGGTTGGGCGCCAGTTCTTCCAATGCAGCATTATTCTATGGGTGGAATTAGAACTAAACCAACAGGTGAAAGTCAATGGTTAAACGGACTTTTTGCTTGTGGAGAAGCAGCTTGCTGGGATATGCACGGATTTAATCGTTTAGGTGGAAATTCATGTGCTGAAACTGTTGTAGCAGGTATGATAGTGGGAGATTATTTTGCAGATTATTGTAAAAATAATGGTGAAGTAATTGACACAAATGTAGTAAAAGACTTCTTAACTAAAGAGTATCAATATTTAAAATCTTTAGTAGATAAAGAAGGTAAATATAATGTTTTTGAAATCAAAAACAGAATGAAAGAAATCATGTGGGATAAGGTGGCCATCTTTAGAACAGGTGAAGGTTTGAAAGAAGCAGTAGATGAACTTGAAAAACTTTATAAAGATTCTCAAGACGTTAAAGTACATTGTAAAGAACTTGATTGTGCAAATCCAGAGCTTGAAGAAGCGTATAGAGTGCCAAGAATGTTAAAAATAGCACTTTGTGTAGCTTATGGAGCGCTTTTAAGAACAGAAAGTCGTGGGGCGCATTATAGAGAAGATTATCCAAAAAGAGATGATTTAAATTGGATGAAAAGAACCAATACTTTTTGGGTAGAAGGCGAAACCTTACCGCGCATAGAATACGAAGAGCTTGATATTATGAAAATGGAAATTCCACCAGCATTCCGTGGATATGGAGCTAAAGGAAATATTATAGAAAATCCTTTAAGTGAAAAACGCCAAGCTGAAGTGGATGCTATCCGTGAAAAAATGGAAGCTGAAGGCAAAGGTCGTTATGAAATTCAAAATGCTTTAATGCCTTATGAATTGCAAGCTAAATATAAAGCACCAAACCAAAGAATAGGAGTTGATTATGAGTAGAAAATTGACAATAAAGGCATTTAAATATAATCCTTTAAGCAAAATTTCTAAACCACATTTTGTGACTTATGAGCTTGAAGAAACTCCTTTTATGACAGTTTTTGTATGTTTGACTTTGATCCGTGAAAAAATGGATGCGGATCTGAGTTTTGACTTTGTTTGTCGTGCAGGGATTTGCGGATCTTGTGCAATGATGATTAATGGAGTGCCAAAACTTGCTTGCAAAACTTTAACTAAAGATTATCCTGATGGAGTGATAGAGCTTATGCCTATGCCTGCATTTAGACATATTAAAGATTTAAGCGTGAATACAGGCGAGTGGTTTGAAGACATGTGTAAGCGTGTTGAAAGCTGGGTGCATAATGAAAAAGAAACTGATATTTCTAAACTTGAAGAACGCATTGAGCCAGAGGTTGCGGATGAAACTTTTGAACTTGATCGTTGTATAGAGTGTGGAATTTGTGTAGCTTCTTGTGCAACTAAACTTATGCGTCCAAATTTCATAGCTGCTACAGGACTTTTAAGAACAGCTAGATATTTACAAGATCCGCATGACCATAGAAGTGTGGAAGATTTTTATGAATTAGTGGGCGATGATGATGGTGTTTTTGGTTGTATGTCATTGCTTGCTTGTGAAGATAATTGCCCTAAAGAATTACCTTTGCAAAGTAAAATTGCTTATATGAGAAGACAACTTGTGGCTCAAAGAAATAAATAAATCTTTCCCCTTTTTAAGGGGAAGATTATGAAAGAATTATTCCAAAAAATTTGGCAAAATGAACTCCAATTTTTAAATTTTGATGCTAAATTTCAAAATAAAAGCAAACTTGATACGGCCGAGTGTGCGATTATTTTAAGTGTCAATAAAGACAATTATGAAAGATATTTTCTCTTAAAAGAATTTCAAGAGCTTTGCAAAAAAATTGATTTAAGAGTGGATATTTTTAGTATACAAAATGCTCAAATTTGTATTTTAAATCTTTTTAAATCAGGTTTTATTTCAAAGCAAGATTTGCTTAAGGCTCTAAAAATTTTAGAAAAAATTTCAAAAAATACTGAAATATTTGATTTTATTTCACAAGAAAAAGTTCAAAGTATAGATCAAAAAGCTTTATTTCAAAATGATTTTAAAGAATTAAACGCCATTAATTTGGAGCTTCAAAAGCTAAGTTTTGATGAAAATTTAAAATCAAGACTTCAAAAAACTTTGGAAAAAATTCAAAATTTAGAGTTTAATATAGCCATCACTGGCGTGATGAATGCAGGAAAATCAAGTCTTTTAAATGCTCTTTTAAAAGAAGATTTTTTAGGGGTTTCAAACATACCTGAAACAGCTAATTTAACAGTATTAAGCTATGGTAAGAGTGAAGAAGCAAGGATATATTTTTGGGATAAAAAAGAATGGCAAAATATACTTGAAAGTTCGCACTTTAATGCAGATTTAAAAGAATTTATTGACAAGCTGGATAAGAGTGTAAATATAGAGGATTTTATCAAAGATAAACCTTTAATACAAAATATCGCACTTTGTGAGCTTAAAAATTTCAGTTCAGCTAAAAATAAAATTTCAGCTTTAATTAAAAAAATAGAAATTAAAAGTCATTTAGATTTTTTAAAAAATAATATTTCTATAGTTGATACTCCAGGGCTTGATGATGTTGTAGTTCAAAGAGAAATTGTTACAAATGAGTATCTTAGAGAAAGTGATTTTTTAATTCATTTAATGAATGCTTCTCAAAGCTTGACTCAAAAGGATGCGGACTTTTTGGTGCATTGTCTTTTAAACTCAAGGCTGAGTAAGTTTTTAATTGTTTTAACTAAAGCGGATTTGTTAAGCAAAAAGGATTTAGAAGAAGTCATTGTTTATACCAAAGAAAGCTTAAAATCAAGACTTGTGGATTTAGATGAAAATTTGGTGGAAAAGATTGATTTTTTATGTGTGAGTGCTAAAATGGCAAGTGATTTTTATAAGGGTTTAGCGCCTAAGGAAAGTTTGCAAAAAAGTGGTATGCAAGAATTTGAAAACTATCTTTTTAACGAGCTTTATGCAGGAGAAAAAAGTAAGATTGCCTTAAGAGCTTACAAAAAAGAATTACATTTAGAGCTTAAAAATATTCTAAGCGAATATGAAATGCAAAATCGTCTTATTAAGGAGAATAAACAAGGTGTAAGTGAAGAAAATCAAAAGCTTTTACTTGAACTTCAAAAGCAAAATACCTTGTTAAAAGAAGCACAAGATGAAATTTCAAATTCCATTGCAAAACTTAAAAATATAGATAGTGGCATAGATAATCTTGTTTTACTTTTGGCTAAAAAATTAAAAGAACGCTTGATAGATGAGTTTAAATATCTGAAAAATAATGCACAAAAGCTTAATCTTTCTCGTATTTTAAATATAGTTGATATTACTACAAAAGATGGAATTAATGATATTTTAAGAGAAATTAAATTTGAAAATATTAAAAAAATCGAGGAGCTTAAAACAAATTTATCTTTAAAATATGATTTTTTAAAAGATGATTTTGATAATGGTTTTGAAGGTTTTAAAGATGGAATTTCAAAAAATATAGATAGTATTTTTCAAAGCGAAAAATTTGCACTTTTAAGATTGAAAATTGAAAAATTAAGCAATCTAAAATCAGATTTATATGAGCTTGAAACGAATTTAGATACGGTTATTTTTGATACTTTTAAAGAATTTAAAATGAGCGAAATTTTAAACTCTTTAAATATCAATGAAGCATTTTTTGAGTTTTTAAATGATAAATTAAAACATTATGAAAAAAATCAAAAATCAAAATTAGAAAGTCTTGAAAAAGTTTTACAGAGTCTGAAAAATCAAGATATTAATATTTTAAATTCTTTTGAAGAAAATTTAGAAAAAATTGAAAAATTAAAACAACTTGAAATGGGGCTTTTAAATGCAGATTAATCTTTTAAATGATTTTATAAAAGCCTATGAAAATACTTATAGTGTGAGTTTTGATGATAGCTTTAAAGGGCGTATTCAAGAGCTTTGCAAGGAACTTAACGAGCCTTTTATGCACGCAAGTTATGCTTTAGAAAATGAATTAAAAGAGCTTGTGTTTTCTTTGGATAAGAATGTTAATATCGCTATTATAGGGCAGTTTTCAAGTGGTAAATCAAGTTTGCTAAATTTGATCTTAGGGTGTGATTGTTTGCCTACGGGTGTTGTTCCTGTTACTTTTAAACCTACTTTTTTACGCTATGCAAAAGAATATTTTTTAAGAGTAGAATTTGAAGATGGAAGTGATATTATCACAAATATAGAAAAATTAGCCTTTTATACGGATCAAAGAAATGAAGTAAAACAAGCAAAAAGTTTGCATATTTTTGCACCCATTCCTTTACTTGAAAAAATCACTCTTGTAGATACTCCAGGTTTAAATGCAAATGAAAATGATACTTTAACAACTCTTGATGAGCTTAAAAATATTCATGGGGCGATTTGGTTAAGTTTGATTGATAATGCGGGTAAAAAAAGTGAAGAAGATGCCATAAAAGCAAATTTAGAACTTTTAGGAGAAAATAGCATTTGTGTATTAAATCAAAAAGATAAATTAAACACAGAAGAGCTAGATAATGTTTTAAATTATGCAAAAAGTGTGTTTTTAAAATATTTTAATGAGCTTATTGCTATTTCTTGCAAAGAAGCCAAAGATGAGCAAAGCTATGAAAAATCTAATTTTCAATCTTTGCTTGATTTTTTAACTCAGCTAGATACAACAGCTTTAAAAGAAAAATTTGTTAAAAGAAAAATTTTAAATTTATGCGAAATTTTAGAAGATGAAAACCAACTTTTTGTAGGTATTTTTGATCGTTTATTAAATCAATTTCAAAGTTATGAAAAGCATTTACTTTTAGCGTATGAAAATTTTTTAAAAGAGATTGAAATTTTAAACCATCAGATTTTAGAACAGCTTAAAAGCATTAGCGAAAGAATTTCTAGTGAAATTTTTGCAAGTGTTAAGGAAAAAGATGCTTATTTTTACAAAGAAAGCAAAGGATTTTTAAAGAAAGATTTATACACAAGATATGATTATAAAGCGCCTTATATTTCAAGCGACGATGCTTTTTTGGCGATGTTTTATAATAGTGATGTGATGAGTAAAGAGTTTAAAAAAATCAAAAATGAACTTTATAAATCTTTTGAAGAAATCAAGATGAAATTAAAAGATTTTATAAACATACTTGAAAGAGAAATTTTGCTTTTTAAAGCAGAATTTTCAAACATACAAAAAGATCACATTTTCCAAAGTGATAAAAATTTTAGTGAATTAAGAGCTTTTTGTAATGCAAGCGATGAGTACTTTTTGAAAGATTTTAAAGAGCTTTTATTTAAAAGTATTTTAGAGCTTGATTTATTTTTTGAAAAATTAAATCTTAAGGCTTTTACAAATTATGAAAATGCTACAAAACTAAGCCTTGCATTTTTTAGTCGTAAAATCAATGAAAGCCGTGTTCTTTATGAGCTTGATAGTTCTGAATTTGTACTTTTTTATCCTAAAAAAAGCGAAATTTATGAAAGAGTTTTAAATGAATTAAATGTTTATGAGTTTGAAGCTTTGCTTATTAATAAGCCTATTCTGATAAAAATTGCAAAAAATTTCTTAGAACAAAGTCAAAATTTAATCCAAGAAAAAAATAAATTTTTAGATCTTAAAAAAGCAGAACTTCAAAAAAGAAGAGCACAGATTTTAAATGTTAGAGAAAATATAAAGGAAGATTGATGAGAATATTTTTAGCTTTATTTTTATTTTTTAATTCATTATTTGCATTAAGTGAGCTAGAAGAGGGTTTAAAACTTTACGAGGCAAATAAATTTGATAAAGCTTATGAAATTTTTAAGAATCTTTGCGAAAAAGATATTTCTAAAGCTTGTTTTTCTTTAGCTTTTATGCATGAGAGTGCTAAGGGTGTGAGTAAGGATTTAAATCAAGCTTATAAATTTTATGATAAAGCTTGTAAATTGGGTTTAGCAAATGCGTGTTCTAATATGGCTTTGCTTTTGCAAAATCAAGGTTATAAAAATGAAGCTCTTTTGGCTTTTAATAAAGCTTGTGCTTTAGGAGAATCGTTAAGTTGTAATAATATAGCTTTATTTTATGAAAAAGAAAAAGATGGACAAATGGCTTCAAGTTTTTATAAAAGATCTTGTGATTTAAAAAATGCAAGAGCTTGTTATCAGTTAGGATCTTTATATGATAAAGGAGAGCTTGTTAAGGCAAGTGTAAAATCTGCCCTTGCTTTTTATTCTAAATCTTGCACTTTAGGTTTTAGTGAGGCTTGTTATTTGTTAGGACGCTATAATCAACTAGAAAAACAAGATCTAACAAAGGCAAAAAGATATTTTGGTATGGCTTGTGATCAAAAACATCAAGAAGCTTGTGCAGCTTATAAAGAACTTAATTCTAAAGATATAGAGCTTTATTAAAAGTTCTATTTTCATTACTTTCAAAGATATACTTAAATAAAATTAAGAATAACACAAAATTTATCGCTTTTTAAAGTTAAATTTATATTAATAGGACTAATATAGTCTTGTTTAAATTATTATCAAGGAGAAGTAATGCAAGACAATATTATTGATCGCAGAAGCTTTTTTAAACTAGGGCTTCTAGGTGGTTCTGTAGTAGCAGCTAGCACTATAGGTGGCGGTGCTGTTTTAAAGGCAGCAGAACTTACGCATTCGCATCAAGCTTCACAAGGAAAATCAAATAAAATTAGAGGTAGAATGTTTTTTCAAACTCAAACTGAATTTGATACCTTAAGTGCAGCCTGTGAAAGAATTTATCCTAAAGATGAGCAAGGAGAAGGAGCTATAGGTTTAGGCGTGCCTTATTTTATCGATAATCAGCTAGCTAGTGCTTATGGTTATAATGATAGAGAATATATGCAAGGGCCTTTCATGGAGGGCAAAGCCGAACAAGGTTATCAAACCCCTATGCAACGCAAAGATATTTTTTTAGAAGGCGTGCATACTCTTGAAGAAAATGCTCAAAAGCGTTATAAAAAATCTTTTTCTTTGCTTAAAGGTGGAGATCAGGATAAAATTTTAAGCGATTTTGAAAAAGGAAAAATTCAAACTACAGGTTTTAAATCTTCTTATTTTTTCACACTTTTAAGAGATATGACAGTAGCTGGAGTTTTAGCTGATCCAATTTATGGCGGAAATGATAATAAAAATGGTTGGAGAATGATGCAATATCCAGGCGCACAAATGAGCTATGTGGATAAAATTGCAAGTGATGAATTTTTTAACATTGAACCTATGGGTTTAGCAGATATGGAGAGTTAAAATGGCTGAAGTATTAAAAAAAGTAGATGTGGTAACAGTTGGAGCAGGATGGACTGGAGGTATAGTGGCTGCAGAGCTTACTAAAGCAGGTTTGAATGTACTTAGTTTAGAACGCGGACATATGCAAAGTACTGAAAATTTTAATTTTATCCATGATGAGTGGAGATATGGGATTAATTATGGTTTGATGCAAGATTGCTCAAAAGACACTGTGACTTTTCGCCATGATCCTAGTGGTTTAGCCTTACCTTATCGTAAAATGGGTTCGTTTTTATTGGGTAATAATGTTGGCGGTGCAGGGGTGCATTGGAATGGTTGGACTTTTAGGTTTATGCCTTATGACTTTGAAATTCAAACCCTAAGCAAACAAAGATATGGTAATAAATTAGGTAATGATTATACCTTGCAAGATTGGGGCGTGACTTATAAGGATATGGAGCCTTATTATGATAGATTTGAAAAAACCTGTGGGGTATCAGGTGAGCCAAATCCTTTAGCGGAAAAAATGGGAGCTTTTAGATCCAGTCCTTATCCACAAGAACCTCTTGAAAATACTAAAATGCTTAAACGATTTGAAAGTGCAGCAAAAAGTTCAAATTTACACACTTATCGTTTGCCAGCTTCAAATTCTAAAGGTAGCTATACAAACCCTGATGGTCAAGATTTAGCTCCTTGTCAATACTGTGCGTATTGTGAGCGTTTTGGTTGTGAGTATGGCGCAAAAGCAAGTCCTTTAAACACAGTAATTCCAAAGGCTATGAGCACAGGTAAATACACCATACGCACTTATAGTAATGTAACGCAAATTCTTAAAAAAGACGGAAAAGTAACGGGGGTAAAATTTGTCGATACTAGAACGATGAAAGAGTATATTCAGCCTGCTGATATAGTTGTACTTACAAGTTATATGTTTAACAATGCTAAGCTTTTAATGGTAAGCAACATAGGTGAGCAATACGATCCAAAAACAGGTAAAGGAACTTTAGGTAGAAATTATTGTTACCAAATGAATATGGGCACAACAGCTTTCTTTGATGAGCAATTTAACACCTTTATGGGTTCAGGTGCTTTAGGAACTACGAGTGATGATTTTAACGGAGATAATTTTGATCATTCTAAGGAAAAATTCCTTCATGGAGCTATGATTTATAGCGTTCAGCTTGGAACTCGCCCTATACAATCAGCCCCACTTCCAGCAGGAGCTCCAACTTGGGGTGCCGAATTTAAAAAAGCATTAAACTATAATTTCACAAGAGCTATTACAGTAGGAGGGCAAGGTGCTTCTTTGCCTCATAAGAATAATTATTTAAGTCTTGATCCAACTTATAAAGATGCATTTGGTATGCCACTTTTACGCTTAACTTATAATTTCACCGATCAAGATAGAGCTTTGCATAAATTTATTACAGATAAAACAGCTGAGGTAGCAAAAAGAATGCAAGGAGTAAAATCAATCAAAAAAGGTGTTTATCTTAAGGATTATAGCGTTGTGCCTTATCAATCTACTCATAACACAGGTGGAACAACCATGGGCGCAGATAGAGAAACTAGTGTGGTTAATACTTATTTACAACACTGGGATGCGGATAATCTTTTTGTTGTAGGAGCAGGAAATTTCCAACACAATAGTGGATATAATCCAACTGATACTGTAGGAGCTTTGGCTTATCGCTGTGCTGAAGGTATTTTAAAATATCATAAAAGTGGAAAAAGCTTAGCTTGATAATAACTTGAGAGTTTTTGAAAACTCTCAAGATTATAAATTTTTAATTTTCTTCCGATATAGTATATAATATCAAGGAAGGCAAAAATGATTAATGGTATAAATTCTTATTCAAACTATAATTATACAAAAAGGCAAATGGAGTCTGCTCTTGGAGGGTGGTATGCAAGATGATTACTTTAAGTTCTTTTAATAGATATTTTGGAAATAATCCCCTGCAGACACTTACTAAAATTAGAGATGAAAGTATTGAAAATGCAAAAATTTAAATTATAAAAAGGATAAAAAATGTTAAATATTTTACATGCAAATTCAAGTCATCGTTTCCATAAATGTATGCCCAAGGAAGTTCATCAAATATATGATACTTTAAAGCTTATGGAACAGCAAGAAGATACAAAAAAGTAGAAGCCAAAAAAGAAGAGCAAAGTAATACTACAAATGTGGATAAAGCAGATAATAAAAAAGATAAATTTTTAGACATGTCCGTTTAGTTTTAAAAAAGCTTTATTTATAAGGAAGATTGGCATAAATTTTTTATTTAAATTAAGAATTTTAAGATGCGATATTGAATTTAATGTCGTTATTTTGCGAGTTTTGTTGATAAGTTTTGGCTATGAAATTTTTAAAATCTTTATCAAAATTTGAATTTTTATCGTTGTTTTTTGAATCTTTATTTGTTTTTTCTAAGCTATTTTCTGAATTTTTGTCATCTTTTTCTTTATTTTCTTCTTCTTTTTCTTTGGCTTCTTGGGCTTTAAGCTTCATTGCTTCAGCTCTTGCTTCAAATTCCATTTTTGCAGCATTTGCTGCAACTTTATAGTCTTGTGGGCTAGGATCAGCAGGAGCCATAGCTGCTGCTGCGATTTGTCTTGCATTGGCTATAGTTTCTTCTGGTGTGTTTCCTTTTTGCATGCTGATAGGAACTTCGCCCGCTGTAGCATACATTTGATTATCAGGGCCTCTTGTGTAAGTAAAACTTGCAGCACCTGCTAAGCCGCCGCCCGCTGCTTGATGTGCAGCTTCATGAGCTTTTACATTTCTATCGATACTTTGGAGTTCGCGAACTTGAGCTACTTCTTTTTGGCTTAGCTCTACGCCATTAACCATTTGGGTTTGTTCGCCATTTTTTTCTTTATCATCTTTATTTTCACTAAGATTTTTTTCATCTTTTTGAGTGGAATCAGATTGATTTGTTTTATCAAAAGAAGGTTTGCTAGAGTAGTAATCATAAGAGTTATAACTTGAACTAATTTGCATTTATCCTCCTTTTTGTTTTTTAAATTTTAGGAATTTTAACGCATTTTGACTTAAAAATTTGATAAATTTTGTAAAATAATCATAAATACAATTTCAAAGGAATGTAATGATTTATGAAAATGATTTGATTTATATAGAGAAAGAGGAGGCTCAAGTGCCTTGGCTTAAAATTTTTACTAAAGAAATTTATAAAGAATTTAGCGATTGTCCTTTAGAGTTGCAAAAAGAACTTTTTGAAAAAATTTTACTTTGTGAAAAGGCTATGATAGAATTTTACAAACCTGAAAAAATCAATATCGCCTCTTTTGCAAATTATGTGCCAAGGGTGCATTTTCATGTTATGGCAAGATTTAAAGAAGATGCGTTTTTTCCAGAGTGTATGTGGGGAAAACAGCAAAGAGAAGCAATAAAGCTTGATTTGCCTAAATTTGAAGAATTTGTAAAATTTTTAAATAGTAAAATTTTTTAATTTTTATTAATGATTTATTATGTTTTATCTAATAAAATTTTTATATTGAAAATTACTATAAAAAAAGGAAAAAAATGAAAAAAGTTTTATTAAGTTCATTGGTTGCGGTGTCTTTGTTAAGCACAGGTTTGTTTGCTAAAGAATATACTTTAGATAAAGCACATACAGATGTAGGTTTTAAAATCAAACATTTACAAATTAGCAATGTAAAAGGAAATTTCAAAGATTATTCTGCGGTGATTGATTTTGATCCTGCGAGTGCTGAGTTTAAAAAGCTTGACGCAACTATAAAAATCGCATCTGTAAATACAGAAAATCAAACAAGAGATAATCACTTACAGCAAGATGATTTTTTCAAAGCAAAAAAATATCCTGATATGACTTTTACAATGAAAAAATATGAAAAAATCGATAATGAAAAAGGCAAAATGACAGGAACTTTAACTATAGCTGGAGTTTCTAAAGATATCGTTTTAGATACTGAAATCGGCGGTGTAGCTAAAGGCAAAGATGGAAAAGAAAAAATAGGCTTTTCTTTAAATGGAAAAATCAAACGCTCTGATTTTAAATTTGCGACAAGTACTTCAACTATTACTTTAAGTGATGATATTAATTTAAATATCGAAGTTGAAGCAAACGAAAAATAATTTTTTAGTCTAAGAGTCTTGCTCTTAGACTTTGTAAATTTTTATCCAAATTTTCTTCACTTTCTTGCCAAATCAATTTAAAATCTGGTTTAAAATTTTCATTTTCTAAATTAAATTCCGTGTTTTTCAAGGTGGATTCTAAAAAAGCAAGATGATTTAAAGCTTGATTTTTGTCATTAAAAATGAAAATAAAATCATTTTCTACGATGAAAATTTTTGCTCTAAAGCGTTTTAAAATTTTTGCAATTTGTTTTAAGATGAGTTTGGCATAGCTTTCTTTAGTATCTTTTAGTTCATTAAAATGAAGCAAGGCAATGATATAGTTGTTTTTTCCCTTTGTAAAGCGTGTAAGGCTTTTTTCATTAGGTAGTTTTGTTAAGGTGTCAAAAAAAGCCAATCTATAAGCGTGATTTAAAAGATAAAAACAAAAAACTAAACTTGCAAATTCAAAATACCTTATTCCTGCTCCTTCTTGGAATAAAAACTGAAAATATGCAGCAAAAAATGCGATAATAAGATAATATTCTTTAGTTTTAAAGGTTTTGATAAAAATGAGTATTAAGCCGACTAAAAAAAATAAAAATCCTAATTCACTCACAGGCTTAAAAAAATCTAATGCAATAAAATGGAATTCTAAACCAGCGCTATTAAAAGTAGTATTTCTAGGTAAAATGATGCTTAAAACGCCTATAAAAATAAGGGTTGTAATTGAAGCGATATTTTTTTTACTTAAAATTAAAGCATGGTGTTTTCCAAGGCAAAATAGAGTAAAAATCATAGGTAAAAACAAGGCCACAAATAAATTAGCTTGAAAAAAACTTGTATAAAAATAAGGCAACTTAGCTCCTAATAGCACTAAAGTTAAAAAGAAAATTCTTGAATTTTTAAAGTAAAAGGATAATACAAGTGCTGAAATTTCAAAAATAAAACTCAATGATATTAAAAAATCTAATAAAAACATTTCAAATCCTTGATTTTAATAAAAGTGATAATTGTATAGAAAAAAGCTTAAAAGTGGACTTTATTTAAATTTAGCAATTTCATCTTGTATAGTTTGTTCTATATGAAGCAATTCTTCATGAGTTTTTTTACTATTTTCTAAAAGTTCATCAAATTTAAAGCCAAGCATAACAATACGATATAAATTGGGTTTATATTTTCTCCAATTATATAAAGTGCTAACATCAATGTCTAGTTCATATGCCATATCACGCTTGCTCTTTTTTGTCATTTTTTACCTTAAAAATTTAGCCTTTGAAAAATTTTACATTAAAATTTCTTTATTAAAAACACTTGAAATATTCAATCTTTTATATAAAATATATTTAATATTTCAATATTAATTAAGTTATAGTATGGAATAATAGTTTTTATAAAATTTTTATTTAAGGAGAATTACATGGAAGGTGCAAGTGGCGGGTCTATTTTTGTAACAATATTATTGTTTGTATTATACATGTTGCCCGCTATTATTGGTTTGAGCAGAAAGCATTCTAATTGGCTGATAATTTCTTTGCTAAATTTGTTTTTTGGTTGGACTATTATTGTTTGGCTTGTTTGTTTAATATGGTCTTTTACGGGAAGTTTTAAGCAAACTATTATTATTAAAGAAAAAAATGAGAAATAGGAGAAAAAATGACAAAATTTTTAAGCATTTGTAGTTTAATTGCGATGTTGTTAAGTGGTTGTGGAAGTGATTTTCCTGGACAACCTAGCGATGTGGCTAGAGTTCAGCAAAACAAATATCCAAATGGAAATTTAAAAGAAGAAATTCCCTATAATAAAGATTCAAGAATACATGGGTTAAAAAGAGCTTTTTATGACAATGGTCAGCTAAGAGCTGAAGAAAATTATAAAAATGGAAAAAAAGATGGAATTAGCAGGGAATATTCTAGAAATGGGCAATTGCTTGAGGAGGTGCATTTTAAAGATAATCGCGGATATGGTGATTTTGCAAGCTATTATGAGAATGGAAATATGAGAGCAAAGGGAAAACTACTTGGCTATAATGAAGATGGTATGCCAGAATTTGAAGGTAATTACAAGGAATATTATGAAAATGGAACTTTAATGTGTGATTATAATTTTGATAATAAAGGTAAATTTGATGGAGTACAAAAGCGTTATGATGAAAATGGTGCCTTAGAAGACGAAGAAAATTATAAAAATGGACTTAAAAATGGAGTCTTTAGAGAATATAAAAAAGGAGAGATTGTAAGAGAAGAAGAATATAAAAATGGTATTTTAGTAGCAAAACCTAAAAATTAGAGGAGTTTAGATATGTTTAAAAAAGTAATTTTATTTTTCTTAATGGGGTTTGCCTTGCTTCAAGCCAACTCATTAGACAAATGTGATAATACGGCAGTTGTTTTAAATCTTAAAGAAAAAATTCCTAGTGAAATTTTTAAAAATCTTTATGAATTATCCGGACTTAAAGCCCAAGGGATTGATTATGAAGATTATGCAAAAGGCCTCAAAGAAATGGCCAAGCATGATGGAATGGTAAATTACACTGATATGATCGAAATTAATTCCATTTCAAATTTTGATCTTAATTTTGATTCTTGTATGGCTACGATTAATGCTGTCTTAAAAGGGGAACAGAGAAAAGGTCTTTGGAGTGTTGTTTATAAGGTTTCTAACATAAATCAAGTGAAAATTACAGATATAACTTATATCAATGGAGATTTCCAATAATATTTTTATTAAAGTAAGTCAATAGAATTAATTTCATGGCTTACTAATATTTTATACTCAATTAATTTCAAGTCTTTTTTTGATACAATTTCTTAAAAATTTTTATAAATAAAAAATTTAAGGAAAATCATGGTTGAAGTAAAAAATCTTACTATGCGTTTTGCAAATCAGCTTTTATTTGAAAATGTTAATTTAAAGCTTGTTAGAGGACAAAGATACGGACTTATTGGTGCTAATGGTGCGGGAAAATCGACTTTTTTAAAAATTCTTTCAGGAGAAATTGAGTCAAGTAGTGGTGAAATAGTATTTGATGAAGGTTTAAAAATCGCAGTTTTAGGACAGGATCAATTTGCTTTTGAAAACTACACCATCAAAGATGCAGTGATGTGTGCAAATAAGCGTTTATATGAGGCCTTAAAAGAAAAAGAAAAGCTTTATATGAGCGAGGAATTTACAGATGAGATCAATGAGCGTTTAGGTGAGCTTGAGATAATAACGGCTGAAGAAGATCCAAATTATGATTGTGAAACACGTTGTGAAAAAATTTTAAGTTCTTTAAAGATTAAAGATTTTGATGCTTTAATGAGCACCTTGCAAAGTGCGGATAAATTTAAAGTTTTGTTAGCTCAAGTTTTGTTTTTAGGTGCGGATGTGCTTTTCTTGGATGAGCCTACAAATAACCTTGATTTAGAGGCGATTTCTTGGCTTGAAAATGAACTTTTAAGACATGAAGGAACTTTAGTTGTCATCTCTCACGATAGGCATTTTTTAAATAAAATTTGCACAAGAATTTTGGATGTGGATTTTAAACAAATTCGTGATTTTGCGGGAAATTATGATGATTGGTATATGGCTTCAACGCTTTTGGCAAAACAAGCTGAGCTTAAACGCGATAAAACCTTAAAAGAAAGAGAAGAATTAGAAAATTTCATTCGCCGTTTTAGCGCAAATGCTTCTAAGGCAAAACAAGCCACAAGCCGTGCTAAGGCACTTGAAAAACTAGAGCTTGAAGAGATTAAAATTTCAAGCCGTAGAGATCCTAGCATAGTTTTTAGAACCAATCGTGAAATAGGTAATGAAGTTTTAGAATTTAAAGGTATAGGCAAGGCTTATGATAAACAATTGTTTTCAAATTTGGAGCTAAAAATAGAAAAAAATGATAAAATCGCTTTGATCGGGGCAAATGGTGTGGGCAAAAGTACTTTGGCAAAAATCATCGCCCATGCTATAAGTCCAGATAGTGGATCTATGCACCTTGGGGCAACTATAGAGCTTGGATATTTTCCTCAAGATACAAGTAATTTAATTTGTGAAAATTTGAAACTTTACGAATGGCTTATGAGTGAAAAATTTAAAGATCTAGATGAAATCCGCAAGTGTTTAGGTAGAATGCTTTTTAGTGGCAGTGATCAAGAAAAAATGGCAACAAGTTTAAGTGGGGGTGAAAAACACCGTTTAATGCTTTCTCGTTTAATGCTAGAGCGTCCAAATTTCTTGCTTTTAGATGAGCCTGATAACCATTTAGATCTTGAAAGTATTATTGCACTAGGTGAGGCTTTGTATAATTTCAAAGGTGTAGTGCTTTGTATCAGCCACGATAGGGAATTAGTTTCTGCTTTTGCTAATAGAATTTGGCATTTAGAAAATGGTAAGCTTACAGATTTTCGTGGAACTTATCAAGAATTTTTAGGAGAAAATGATGGCTAAATTTAGAATTCAATACAGCGCAGGTTTTGGGCATTATACACAAAATCACAAGGGTTTTGGGCCTACGATTTATATAGAAGAAGTGGTAGAGTTTGATAATGGCAAGGATTATTTTGATTATATAGATTTTTATAAAACTTATTCAAAGAGCGATGATACTTATTTTCATATCAGTTTTTTAGAAGATAGACCTCTAAGCGATAAAGAAATCACCATTCGCAATGAATACCGCAAAATGCGTGATGAAAACTGTAAAAAAGCCAAGGAGGAATTTATAGCCAACAATGAGCTTGATGTGGAGCATTTGCCTACTCATCATGATTGAAAAACATTAATTTTTGCATAAAAAGGAACACTTTTTGCTTGTATAGTTTTTGCATATTTTGAAAGGAGAAAACTATGCAGGTAAATTATAGAACGATCAGCTCGTATGAATACGATACTATTAGTGGTCAGTATAAACAGGTGGATAAGCAGGTTGAAGATTATTCTTCATCTGGAAATTCTGATTTTATGGATATATTAAATAAGGCGGATGAGAAGTCAAGCGGAGATGCTTTAAATTCTAGCAGTAGTTTTCAAAGCAATGCGCAAAACTCAAATTCAAATTTAAGTAATTATGCTCAAATGTCAAATGTTTACGCTTATCGTTTTAGACAAAATGAAGGCGAGTTGTCTATGAGAGCCCAAAGTGCTAGCGTTCACAATGATCTTGCGCAACAAGGTGCAAATGAACAAAGTAAGAATAATACTTTGTTAAATGATTTATTGAACGCAATTTAATCAAAAGCTCCATTTTGGAGCTTTTGTATTTACTTGCAAGAATTTATAATTTCTCTATTTCAAAAGGTGTAAAATTTTTACAAAAAATTTTAAATTCTTGCTCCTCTTTTTCATTTAATTTGATATGTAATATAGCTTTGCAATCCTTAAAATCTTTTGTGAAATTAAAAGAATAAGTTTTTAAAAAATGTTCAAAACGATTTAAATTTTTTAAATCAATAGCAATGGTTATATTTTGCTTCAATTCGAATGAAAGTAAAGAAGAATTATTGATCACGGCATTTGCCGCATCGCTATAGGCTCTTACAAGTCCCCCTGTACCAAGTTTTATGCCGCCAAAATATCTTACAGTGATTAAAGCCGCATTGATAAGATCATAGCCCCTTAGAACATTTAAAGTTGGCATTCCAGAAGTTCCTTTAGGTTCTCCATCATCGCTTTTATCTTCTACAATTTGATTAAAATCATTTAAAACACGATAAGCATAGACAAAATGAATAGCTTTTGGATGCTCTTTTTTTAGCGTTTCTATTAAAAATTTAAAATCTTTAAAAGGGCAAAGAAAAGATAAGAAAGTAGATTTTTTAATATCGATTTGCGTTTGAAAAATTTGATCAATAGTTTGCATTTTTGCCTTTTTTGTTTAACATTATACTTATAAAAACTAAAATCAATTTGATGTTAATTTTTAAGATATTTGATATTTATATGATTTGCATTGATATTTTAAGTTTAATTTTGTAAAATTTTCATTATGGAAAAAATCAAAAATTATAAACTTATCATCATTTTACTTAGTCTTGATTTGTTGGCTTTACTTTATGGAATTTCAACACTGAGTATTAGTACTGATGAAGCTGATATTTATTTTGGCGAGCAGGGTAAATCACTTATTTTTTCCCATAGTTTGCTTTATTATATATCTCATTTTGGAACTTTTATTTTTGGGCAAAATGATTTTGGCTTAAGGCTTCCTTTTTTATTTTTTCATTTTTTAAGTTGTTTACTTTTGTATTTGCTAGCTTTAAAATATACTAAAACTAAAATCGATGCTTTTTTTGCTTTATTGTTATTTGTTTTATTGCCGGGTACTGTTGCAAGTGCTTTACTGGTTAATGCCGCATCTTTGGTGATTTTTTTAACCCTTGCTATATTATGTGCTTACGAATATGAAAAAAAATGGCTTTTTTATATATTATTGATTATAGTATTATTTGTTGATAAATCTTTTAATATTTTATTTTTAACTTTTTTCTTTTTTGGGATTTATAAAAGAAATGTTATTTTATTTACCTTATCTCTTGTTTTGTTTGGAGCGAGTATCAGTTTTTATGGTTTTGATACAGGTGGTCGCCCAAGAGGTTATTTTTTAGATACTTTAGGAATTTTTGCTGCATGTTTTTCTCCTTTGGTTTTTGTGTATTTTTTTTATACTATTTATCGTTTGACTTTTCAAAAATATAAAAATTTATTATGGTTTTTAATGAGCGTAACATTTGTATTTTGTTTGTTGCTTTCTTTAAGACAAAAACTTTTTTTAGATGATTTTTTACCTTTTTGTGTTATTTGCACTCCTTTGCTTATAAAAACTTTAATGCAAAGTTATAGAGTGAGATTGCCAGTTTTTCGATTAAGGTATAAAATCTTTATAGAATGTTCTATAATTTTTTTGATATTTTGTTACTTTTTAATCGTCGCTAATCAATTATTGTATTATTTTATAAACAATCCAAATCGTCATTTTGCCAATAATTATCATTTTGCTAAAGAATTGGCGCTAGAATTAAAAAAACAAGATGTTTTAGAGCTTGCAACAGCTCCAAGTTTGCAAAAAAGATTGCGATTTTATGGAATAAAAAATAGCAATAAGTTTTATTTAAAAGCTTTAAAACAAGCCGATAAGCATGATATGGACAAAAAAATTGTTAAAGTAAAACTTGGAAAATATGAAAAAGTATATCAGATTTTAAACTATGATTAAAGCTTTCAGTTTGTTGGAATTTGTGTTTATAATTCTCATTTTAGGTATAGTTTTTAATTTAGGCAGTCTTTACTTAAAAAAAGACAATCTACTAGAAGGTGCAATACAAATTCTTAATGATATCCAATACACCCAAAATTTAGCCATGATGCAAGAAGGTATAAGAGTTGATGAGTTGGCTATCGCAAAAAGAGAGTGGTTTAAAAGTAAATGGCAGATTTATTTTATAAAATCAGCTGCCACGGGTTATGATCAAACATATACTATTTTCTTGGATAAAAATGGCGATGGAAATGCTAATTTAGGTAAAACTGAAATCAATATAGATAGAGAAATTGCTGTTGATGTAATCAATCATAACAAATTAATGAATTCAGGTCAAAGTGGAGTTATTAGTAAAGATGATGAAAAAACTACACAAAGATTTAATCTTACAAAAAGATTTGGAATAGAAAAGGTTGAATTCAAAGGATCTTGTTCAGGATTTACTAGATTAGTATTTGATGAAATGGGCAGAGTGTATTCTCCGTTAAAAAATGCCAATTATGCATATGAAAAAACTTTAGCAAAGAATAATTCAGATTGCATTATACGTTTGTTATCAAAAAAGCATGCTCTTTGTATCGTTATAGATACGCTTAGCGGTTATGCTTATATTCCAGATTTTAAAACACTTAAAAGTCAATTTGTTAATATAAAAAATAAAAATTACGAGTGCTCTAAAATATAACCCCCATTTTTTAACCCACCAAATACTTATATAAATACTTACACAAATATTTATACTATTTAATCCTTTATTTAATCCCCTTTTAAGTTTAATTGGTTATACTTTCATTTCCTTTTTTGAAAAAAGGACTTAAAATCTTTTAAATTATAAAGTTTCACTAACTGAGTAGATTTTATAAATTAACTTTATTTTAGATTTTTTAAGTTTTTAAATTATTTGAGTTTTTAACTTTCTTAATTTTTTAATTTAAAACTAAAAAGCTTTTTTATAAATCTTGTTTTTAATTTAAAAACTTTTCTTTTAAAAATGATTTTTTGTTTTGTTCTTTTAACTTAGTATTGTTATTCAAATCTTATTAGTCAATCTTTGAAATCTAAATAAGTGATCGATTGAGCCAGAAAGATTTAGGCATAAGCAATTATGTAAAATCTATTCAATCTAATTTAAAAAGATTAAAAGCTTTTCTTTTAATCTTTCATAACTTTTTCTTTGAAGAAAAAGATTAAACTATCTATAAAAGTAATAAGGTTTATCTCTTTAATGCAATCTAAGTAGTTTATCTATATTAGGTTGGCGGGGTAGGCCTTTAGCTTGCTTCTTAGTCAAGGCTTTGCCTTGATGCTAAAGAAGGTTTATTATGGAGAGTTTGATCCTGGCTCAGAGTGAACGCTGGCGGCGTGCCTAATACATGCAAGTCGAACGATGAAGCTTTTAGCTTGCTAGAAGTGGATTAGTGGCGCACGGGTGAGTAAGGTATAGTTAATCTGCCCTACACAAGAGGACAACAGTTGGAAACGACTGCTAATACTCTATACTCCTGCTTAACATAAGTTGAGTAGGGAAAGTTTTTCGGTGTAGGATGAGACTATATAGTATCAGCTAGTTGGTAAGGTAATGGCTTACCAAGGCTATGACGCTTAACTGGTCTGAGAGGATGATCAGTCACACTGGAACTGAGACACGGTCCAGACTCCTACGGGAGGCAGCAGTAGGGAATATTGCGCAATGGGGGAAACCCTGACGCAGCAACGCCGCGTGGAGGATGACACTTTTCGGAGCGTAAACTCCTTTTCTTAGGGAAGAATTCTGACGGTACCTAAGGAATAAGCACCGGCTAACTCCGTGCCAGCAGCCGCGGTAATACGGAGGGTGCAAGCGTTACTCGGAATCACTGGGCGTAAAGGGCGCGTAGGCGGATTATCAAGTCTCTTGTGAAATCTAATGGCTTAACCATTAAACTGCTTGGGAAACTGATAGTCTAGAGTGAGGGAGAGGCAGATGGAATTGGTGGTGTAGGGGTAAAATCCGTAGATATCACCAAGAATACCCATTGCGAAGGCGATCTGCTGGAACTCAACTGACGCTAAGGCGCGAAAGCGTGGGGAGCAAACAGGATTAGATACCCTGGTAGTCCACGCCCTAAACGATGTACACTAGTTGTTGGGATGCTAGTCATCTCAGTAATGCAGCTAACGCATTAAGTGTACCGCCTGGGGAGTACGGTCGCAAGATTAAAACTCAAAGGAATAGACGGGGACCCGCACAAGCGGTGGAGCATGTGGTTTAATTCGAAGATACGCGAAGAACCTTACCTGGGCTTGATATCCTAAGAACCTTATAGAGATATGAGGGTGCTAGCTTGCTAGAACTTAGAGACAGGTGCTGCACGGCTGTCGTCAGCTCGTGTCGTGAGATGTTGGGTTAAGTCCCGCAACGAGCGCAACCCACGTATTTAGTTGCTAACGGTTCGGCCGAGCACTCTAAATAGACTGCCTTCGTAAGGAGGAGGAAGGTGTGGACGACGTCAAGTCATCATGGCCCTTATGCCCAGGGCGACACACGTGCTACAATGGCATATACAATGAGACGCAATACCGCGAGGTGGAGCAAATCTATAAAATATGTCCCAGTTCGGATTGTTCTCTGCAACTCGAGAGCATGAAGCCGGAATCGCTAGTAATCGTAGATCAGCCATGCTACGGTGAATACGTTCCCGGGTCTTGTACTCACCGCCCGTCACACCATGGGAGTTGATTTCACTCGAAGCCGGAATACTAAACTAGTTACCGTCCACAGTGGAATCAGCGACTGGGGTGAAGTCGTAACAAGGTAACCGTAGGAGAACCTGCGGTTGGATCACCTCCTTTCTAGAGTACAAAGTAATAAGTCTCACCACTATTACTTCAATATGTAAACTCAATTGATTCTTGTTTAGATTTCAAAGATTGATGATAAAGCTAATTGTTTATGGGGAATTAGCTCAGCTGGGAGAGCGCCTGCTTTGCACGCAGGAGGTCAGCGGTTCGATCCCGCTATTCTCCACCATTTATTAAGGGCCTATAGCTCAGCTGGTTAGAGTGCACCCCTGATAAGGGTGAGGTCACAAGTTCAAGTCTTGTTAGGCCCACCATAAAAAAGATTTGAATAAAAAAGCTTTAAAATCTAAAGCAAGTATATAAAGTAGATTAAATATAAAATATAAACTCTATACTTAGATTTATTTTTATCTTTAGCTATAAAAGAATATACTTTTTAATAGATATAAATAGCATATACATTATGTATTTATATTTATAATGATTATATTAATATATACTTCCTTTAGGTTTTAAACCTAAATGTTCTTTTTAATTATCATTGTTAAGAGTCACAAGCAAGTTTTAATAAAAACAATTTTACAGGACTTGTTAAAGGATAAAACCTATTTATCTTTTCTTTGGTTTAACTTATATCTTTTAATTATCTTTATTTCTATAATAAAGAGAATATTAGATTTAAGATTTGTAAATTAAAGACAAGTTTCAAACTCACAGCTTAGTTAAGACTAAATCATTTAGTTTTATATTAAGTGTTTGAATGCTTTCCGTCTTAAGATAAAGAAGTCTTATCATAAAAACTTTAACAAGGAAGTGATGCGTTTTAGAATCAATAA
>NZ_MJYA01000008.1:0-9970 GCF_001763075.1 Campylobacter sp. BCW_4321
ATCAACGAAAACATCCTTGCTACTAAAAAAGGTTTAGAACAAGACAATCAAGCTGTTAAAGAATCAGTTCAAACCGTATCAGTTGTAGAAGGTGGTAATTTAACAGCAAGAATTACTGCTAATCCAAGAAACCCACAACTTATTGAACTTAAAAATGTTCTAAATAAACTTCTTGATGTTTTACAAGCTAGAGTAGGTTCTGATATGAATGTTATTCATAAAATATTTGAAGAATACAAAAGCTTAGATTTTAGAAATAAAATCTCTAATGCTTCAGGAAGTGTTGAATTAACTACTAATGCTTTAGGCGATGAAATAGTTAAAATGCTAAAACAAAGTTCAGACTTTGCTAATGCTTTAGCTAATGAAAGTGGAAAATTACAAACTGCTGTTCAAAGCTTAACCACTTCTTCAAATTCTCAAGCTCAATCTTTAGAAGAAACTGCAGCAGCTTTAGAAGAGATCACTTCTTCTATGCAAAATGTTTCAGTTAAAACTAGTGATGTTATCACTCAATCTGAAGAGATTAAAAATGTTACAGGTATCATAGGTGATATTGCAGATCAAATTAATCTTCTAGCTTTAAATGCAGCTATTGAAGCTGCACGTGCTGGAGAACATGGTAGAGGCTTTGCTGTTGTGGCTGATGAAGTTAGAAAACTAGCTGAGAGAACTCAAAAGTCTTTATCTGAAATAGAAGCTAATACTAATTTACTTGTTCAATCTATCAATGATATGGCAGAAAGTATTAAAGAACAAACTGCAGGTATTACTCAAATCAATGATAGCGTAGCACAAATTGATCAAACTACTAAAGATAATGTTGAAATTGCTAATGAATCAGCTATTATTTCTAGTACAGTAAGTGATATAGCTAATAATATCTTAGAAGATGTTAAGAAGAAGAGGTTTTAATTAGTCATTCAAGCCCAAAAAAGGGCTTGAATTTTAAAAATTTATGCTATGATTTTATATATTTTATCAAGGAAAATATATGAATTTATGGGATAAAAAAGCCAAAACTTACACAAGATATCAAAACACTTTAAACACCATACAAAAGCAAACTTTTGAATATTTACAAAATTTAAAGATTTCTTTTCAAAATAAAAGCATTATAGATATAGGATGTGGAACTGGAGTTTGGACTTTACACTTAGCTAAAGAGGCTAAAGAAATTTTTGCCTTAGATAGTGCAAATGCTATGCTTGAAATTTTACAAGAAGATGCCAAAAAACTAAATCTTAACAATATAAAATGCGAAAATTTGAGCTTTGAAACTTGGATGCAAAACAATCCTAATGCTAAATTTGACCTTGCATTTTTAAGTATGTCCCCTGCTTTACAAAATGAAAAAGATTATACAAATTTCTTAAATCTAGCTAAAACAAAAATTTATCTTGGTTGGGCTGATTATAGAAAAAGTGATTTTTTAGATCCGATTTTTAAATATTTTAATACCGAATTTAAAGGTTTTTATAAAAAAGATTTAGAAAGTTATTTACTAGAAAAAAATATATTTTTTCATAAGATTGTTTTTGATGAAACACGCAAAGTTCAAAGAACGAAAGAAGAGGCTATAGAAAATGCTCTATGGCATTTAAACATTAACAAAATCACAGCTTCTAAAGAAACTGTAAGTTCTTTTGTTGAAAATGATATTATTGAAACTATAGAATCCAAAATAAAACTTTTAATTATAAATAACTTATAAAAACATTAAGCTTATACTTATTACAATTTCACCGATTATTTCAAAGGAGTTTTTAATGGTTAAAAATTTAATCATCAAATTTGGACGCTTGATTCTTGATGCAATTGCAGTGATAAGTTTTGTTGTAGCTTTGCTTTATTCTCTTTTTATGATGTTTAGCATTGGATTTTTAGCTGGTTTATTGTCGCTGATAGTCAGTTTTATTGCTTTATTTTTAAGTTTTTTTGTGATCTATCTTGTTATAGATATCAGAGATACTCTTGTAAATAAAGCTTAAATTTTCCACCTTTAGGGTGGAAAATCAATGTTTTAATTGAAATTTTAAAATTTCTCCGGCCATATAAGGCACGACTTGATTGTATTTATCTTCATAAACATTTGGCACTTGCCATTCTTTTTCTTCTAAAGTTAAAATTTTATCTTCTTTAAATTTCAAATCATAAATTTTACAAGCGTTATCGCTTAAAAATTTTTGCAAATTTTCTTTGGAGCTATTTTGCTTAAATAATTCAGCTAAAACAGGTAAAATCACTGGGGCGCTAAATACACCTGCGGCACAACCGCAACATTCTTTAGTGTGCAATGGATGAGGCGCGCTATCACTTCCAAACATAACTTTTTCATAACCACTAAAGGCAAGCTCACAAAGTACTTCTTTATCTTCGTAACGCTTGGCTATAGGCTTACAAAAAAGATGAGGATTCATTTTACCTCCGATAACATCATCTAAAGTGATGATTAAATGATGTAAAGTGATTGTCGCATATAAATTTTCATAATCTTTTAAAAGTTCACATAAAGTTTTAGTGGTAATATGCTCCATTACAATTTTTAATTTTGGAAAGTTTTTTGCTAATTTTTCATAGATTTTAGCAAAATTTGCCTCTCTATCCATGACAAAATCATTTGTTTCACCATGCACTAGCAAAGGAATCTTTAAATCACTCATAGCCTCTAAAGTAGGTTTTAAATACTCTATATCAAAACTTGAAACTCCACCATTTGAATTTGTTGTAATTCCTGCTGGATAAAGCTTAATGCCAAAAATTTCATCTTTGGCAATTTGAAGAAATTTCTCATCATAATTTTTAAAAAAAAGTGTCATTAAAGGAGTGAAATTTTCATCTTTACAAACCTTAATGATACGCATTTTATAAGCTTTTAGATCTTCTAAATTGCAAAGCGGAGGGATTAAATTTGGCATAATCACAGCTGCACAAAAATCTCTTGCACTCAAAGGTGCAATAAGTTCTAGCATTTGATTATCTCTTAAATGCAAATGCATATCTAAAGGATTTTTAAGTATCATTTTTATCTCCTATATTTAGCTGATAAAATCCATTCTTAAGGCGCTTGAAAAGTTTTTTTTCTTCTAAAAATTTAAAAGTAGCAATGATAGTGGGTTTGCTTTGATGTAATTTTTCTTCAAGCTCACTGATTTTAATCATAATAAAACCATTTTCATCGGCATTTTCACATAAAAATTTTAACAATTCAAAACGCTTTTTTCCTAAAATTTCTCGTATTAAATTTTCAAATTTCATAAGTAAATGCTATATAAAATAAAACCCCAAACAAAAAGAGCTAAAAGCACACTAAAAAACACTGCCGCACTCGCACAATCTTTAGCAATTTTTGCCTTTTCATGCCATTCATTTGTAATCAAATCAACACAAGCTTCAATAGCTGAATTTAAAGCTTCTATAATTAAGATAAGTATTAAAACACTTACCAATAACAAATGTTCCAAAAAACTAACTTTTAAGAAAAAACTAAAAACTATCGCAGGGATAATAATGCAAAGTTCAATTCTAAACGCCATTTCATTTTTAAATAAAGCAAAAACCCCTTCTAAAGCATATCTTGCGTTATTTAAAAAATGATATTTAGGCTTCATGGATTTGCCTTAAGTTTAGGATTTAATAAATCATATTCTGGCTCATAAACACTTGTTTTTACATCAAAATATCCTAAAAGAGTGCTAAAAAGATTATCTTGAGAAAGTTTTAAACTTTTATGTTCTTTAGCTAAATTCATTAATTTTTCATCATTACTCCAAAAAATAGCAGGAATATGAGTTTGATAACTTGGTGCTATAGCATAAGGCATACCATGAAGATAAATATCATTTTCGCCCAAACTTTCACCATGATCTGAAAGATAAAATAAAGAACTTTCATAATCTTTTTGCTCTTTTAATAGTTTTATAATCTCACTTAAAAAATAGTCTGTATAAAGCAAAGTATTGTCATAAGTATTGATTAAAGCCTTACTATCACATTTTGAAAGTTCATTGGTATCACAAGTTGGAGTAAATTTTTTAAACTCATTTGGATAGCGTTTATAATAAGTTGGCCCGTGAGAACCTTGCAAATGAAGAACTATTATATTTTGATCACTCAAATGATTTAATTTTTCTTTAAAAGGAGTGAGTAAATTTTCATCCAAATCACTAGAAAGCTTTTGTTTATAAGCTAATCTATCACAAACCCCTTTACAACCACCAGAATTATTATCAAACCATGCAGCATCTACACCTGTTTTATAAAGTATATCCATGGCATTTTCTTGAAATTCTGAACTCGAATAATCTCTACGCTTGGATATAGAAAACATACAAGGTAAACTTACCGCTGTTGCTGTTCCGCATGATGAAAAATTATCAAAAAAGACTACATTATCTTTTTTAGTATAAAAATTGGTATCATTTTTAGTATATCCACCCAAAGAGTAATTTGCTGCTCTAGCGGTTTCACCCACTACCAAAACCAAAATTTTTTTAGTGTGATTGTTTTCTCTATAAGCATCATTAGCTATAGTTTTAAATTCTGGCTTAGCTTTTACAAAACGAACATAATAGCGATATACGGCATAAAATTGATAAAAAGGAGTATTATACATTCTTATTTCATTATAGTTTCTAAAAAAAGGCAAGAAAGTTTTACTTAAAGGGATTAAAACTGCACTAACCACAATCAAACCTGATATTATATTGATAATTTTAATTTTTATATGAAATTTAAAACTACCATAATCAATTTTCACTTTAACAACATAAAAAGCCAACAACAAAGCCAAAACAATAAATAAAATTAATTTTAAATTTAACAAATCTTTTACTTCTTTGATATCCGTTTGAACAACATTTTGTATCATATCAGAGTCTATAAGCACCCCATAAAAACTAATAAAGTAAACACTTAAAAAAGATGATATTATAAAGAATATAGAGAAAAATTTAGTAAAAAATTTCATAAAAAGTAAAGAGAGAATTGCATGAACTAGTGCAAAATAGACCACAATGAAAACAAAAGTTATAAACCAATTTTGATTGTTTTTTTCATACACAAACTCAAATAAATTAAAATTTAATATTGCAATCATTAAAGAATTTAAGAAAGTAAACCAAAACCAAGTTAATCTAAGCATATAAATCCCACCTTCAAATTTAAGATTTTAATTCTATTAAATTTGTTTAAATAGATTGTAGTTTTAAATCTTTTTATGCTATGATTTACACTTTTAATGAAAATTTTAAGGAAAATAATGAAACTACTTTCATGGAATGTCAATGGCTTAAGGGCTATTTGTGATAAAAATGCACTTGATTGGATAGCACAAGAAAAAATTGATTTTATAGGTTTTCAAGAAATCAAAGCACATGAAGATAAATTTCCTAAAAAAATTTATGAATATCCTTTTAAACACATGTATTTTAATTCTGCTAAAAGAGCGGGATATTCTGGGGTAATGAGTCTTTGTAATTTTGATAGCGAAGTAAAAAAATGCGAATTTTTTGATGATGAAGAAGGCAGGGTTTTAGAACACCGCTTTAAAAATATCGCACTTTTTAATATCTATTTTCCAAATGGTCAAAAAGATGAAGAGCGTTTAAATTTTAAGATGAAATTTTATGCAGATTTTTTAGTGTATTTAGATAAGCTTTTAAAGGATGGATTTGAAATTATTATTTGTGGCGATGTTAATACCGCTCATAAAGAAATCGATCTTACCCATCCAAAAGCCAATGCCAACACTTCAGGTTTTTTACCTATAGAAAGAGCTTGGATTGATGATTTACTAAAACTTGGTTTTATAGATACTTTTAGAGAAATTAATGGTGAAATCAAAGAAAAATACTCGTGGTGGAGCTATAGAATGAAAGCAAGAGAAAGAAATGTGGGTTGGAGGATCGATTATTTTTTCATTTCAAAAGGTTTAAAAGATAAACTTAAAAACGCTTTCATAAGAGATGATATTTTTGGCTCTGATCACGCACCTGTAGGCATAGAAATAGATATTTAATATCCCAAAAAATGGGATATTATTTTTTAACAAATTTTTTTGCTTTTTCCCAAAGTCTTACACCGAGCTTTTTAGCTTTTTTGGAATTTAAATCTTTGTATTTTTCACTAGCAATTTTTTCTAATTCAAAAATTTCTTGTTTAAAACGATTTAATTTTCTTTGAGTAAGTTTATTAAAATCATTAATCTTTGGATTTCTCTTAATATCATTTAAAACTAGTATTAGTTGTTCTCTACTTTCACTCGCAAGACGTCTAAATTTAGCAAAAAGATTATCAAGTTCATGTTCTAGCAAATTCTCAACTATACTCTTACAAGGATCATTTTGCAGTTGAATCTCTTTTTTTAAAAGAGCAATAAAATCATCTTCTATACCTATTAGTTCTTTGCTTTTTAAACTAACATCTTCTTCAAAATTTGCATAAGTTAATGAAGCTTTAAATTTTTCCATTGCTAAAACAATACCATCTCTTGTGCCTTTAATCACACCTAAACAAAGATCTTTTGCATAAGCCATAGATTCATTAGCTATTTCAAAAGCGGTATTTAAAATAATACTTGAAATTTGTAAAATTCTTTCTTTTTCAAAATGAGCTTCACAAATGGCATTATATACGAGATTTTTAGCTATTTCGCTACTTGTAAGTTCTATATCTTCAGCCTTTTCTAATGTGGTTAAAAAAGCACTTTCAGCGGTTTCTTTTAAAATTCCAAGCATTTCTATATCAAATAAAATAGCATCATTTAAACCACCGCTAAATTCATCACAAAAAGAACATTCTTGTAAAATACTCTCGAATTCAAAAAAATTATCGCTGATTTGATTTTTAATCAAATTCTTTTGATTTTCAATCTGTTTGTTTAATAATTCAGCTTCACTAATATACTCATAAAGCGAATTTTGAGCATCTGCAACACTTGCTTTTACCAGAGCCTTAATAACCTTTGAAACATTTTCATCGTCACAAAAATCAAGTTTTTTTAAAATAGTTAAAAATTCAACCAAAAGAGAATTTAAAACTTTTTTTGTTTCATGAGGATTATGTGAAATTTGTTTATATGCAAGATTAAAACTCAAGTCCTCAAGTAAATCACTTGCTTCATCTTTACCGAGATTTGACAAAGAATTTTCAAAAATAATTAAAGTATTTTTCATTTTTCCTTCTTTCTTAAAGCACAAATTTTGCTTTAGCTTTTAATTTATCAAATATATCCAAACGATCTTTTTTGCTATCCACATAAACATTTAATAAATAACTTTGATATTTTCCGCTCGCACTTGAATTCGAATGTTCAAATTTATATTCTCTTTGACCTAAAATTTCTTGAAAAATTTCACTTGCCTTAACATGTACCTCAAAAATCACCTTATAATCCCAAAAAGTAGGATAATTGATCTGAGGTTCTTTTTTAAGATCGCACAAATTTACCACTTTTGCCTCCTTCTTTGCTTTCAAGCACTATATCCGTAATCCTCATTGATTTATCTATAGCCTTGATCATATCATATATAGTTAAAAGTCCTATACTAACCCCACTTAAAGATTCCATTTCAACACCTGTTTTACCTTCACACTTAACTGTTACAATAAGCTTAAACGCACATTCTTTAACAAATTCCACAATATCAGTTTCGACTTTAGAAAGCATCAAAGGATGGCACATAGGAATAATTTCACTTGTTTTTTTAGCCCCCATTATAGCCGCAACAATAGCTGTTTGAAGAACAGGGCCTTTTTTTGCAGTATTGTTTTTAATTACATCAAAAGCTTCTTGACTCATATATATCATACCACTAGCTGTGGCTATTCTTGAAGTAATATTTTTATCGCTTACATCTACCATTTTAGGATGATTGTTTTCATCTAAATGACTTAATTTCATAAATTCACCTTTTAAAAAATTATAAAAATTATAGCAAAACCAAACAAATTTAAGATAAAATAAGCTTTGTATTTTTATTTAAGGAGAAAACAATGGCTTATGAAGATGAAGAAGATTTAAATTACGATGATTATGAAAACGAAGATGAAGAATATCCACAAAATCACCATAAAAATTATAATTACGATGATGATGATTACGAATACGATGATGATAACAATGATGATGATGATTTTTATGAGATGGATTAAAATACAAAATTTTCATCTTTAAATTACAAGCAATGTCTTCACAGGGCTTGTAATTTATATCTTAATAATACCCAACGCACATACTCTCAGTGATTTTAATACGCTTTTCAAAAGGAGCTGGACTAAAAAAATGGCATTTTTCTATATAAATATGCTGATGATAATTTAGCCCTAAAAAATCATAAAATTTTTTTAGATTAACAAATTTAATCCCACAAATCTCCTTAAGCTCTAAAAGTTTATAAATAGAAGAATTATTTTTTTCCACTAAATGAGAGGGGGCTAACCCAGTAAAAGAACAAAAAGCACTTGCCAATACAAAACCATTTAAACCGCTACATTGCCTTAAAGCTTGCTGATGTTTTTCTAAAATGCAATTCCTATGCAAAAATACAATTCTTGTTCCTTGATATCTACCTATTTCTACATTTTTCCAAAATTTATAAGCATTTTTTGAAATTCCAGCAAAACGATGAAATTCAGCGTTTAAAATATAGTGATCTAAAAATTCATTAGGAGGCAAGATTAAACTTTTCATCACTACAATTTAGAGCCCTAAAAGAGCTCTTTAATCTTCTTTGTTTAAATTTTCCTTAGCTTTGCTAGGAAGCTTAGATAAAAGATTATTTAAATCAAAATTAATTCCTTGAGTTTTTGCCTCTTCAAGTAAAGCAACTGCAGCTTTTGCGTTAAATGGAGAAGAGCCATCATGTGGAGCAAAAAGATGATCTGTTATTGCTAGAGCATAAGCGGATTTTTTCACTTCTTCGCGAGCAGCGTGAGGAGTGCGAACAAAACATATACTTTCAATCAAAACATCATCAAAATTCCAACGATGCAACAAAAATCCCAAGAAAGAAATATGATCTACACCTAAAAATTCATTCTCCGCTAAAGCAATATTTTCAATTTTAGTTTCATTTAAAAAAGTTAAAAATTCTTTCTCTCTATGATTTTGTATAAGAAAATTTGAAAAAATAACAATGCCAAGTCTTAAAAGCATTGCACAAGGAACTAAAAGATGAGAAAGTTTTTTATCTTCATTATTGAGCCAATTTGTGATAAAAGTTGCCTCTTCGTTGCAATTTCTTAAAAAAACTTGAGTATCCAAACCATATGGTGAAACATCTATTTTAAAACTATCTTTAATAGAATCAGCAGTAACTATGTTGATGATATTACCAACACCTAATAAAGTAATCACTTGATTTATAGTTGTAATTTCTCTTGTAAAACCATAATAAGGAGAATTTGCAAGTTGCAAAAGCTTAGCTGTCATTAAAGGATCACTTGAAATGATTTCAGCAACTTTCATGGTTTCTATATTTGAATTAGCCTCATTTACATATTTTCTTAATTTACTCACAGTATCAGGCAAAGGTGGCAAAACTTCAACGCTTTTTAATAAAAGCTCGTTCATATCTCCGATCATATTTAATACATCCTTATTTAATATTCAATGTTCTTCATAGATTTACAATTATATCTAAAATTTAATTTACTTATTGCACAAAGTGAATATTTAACGCTTGATTAAGTATAGTTAATTTGTAGATAAAATATCTAAAAAATACAAAATCAAAAATTTTAAATTTTTATCCAAAATATAAAAACTAAAAAAATACACTTTTAAATTTATTTTAAATATAATTTACAAATACCACAAAAATATTTACAACATTTCATATAAATTTACTCTCATTAAATTAATTTTTTTATATAAAATAAAATTTAAATTGAAATTTTATAGTTTTATAATAATCAGTATTTAATTATACTTTAAGTTTAAATATTTTATTATTCCGCTATTTTATTT